>CAJPSG010000066.1 GCA_905373195.1 Kingella oralis | reverse complement strand
TGAACGCACGGATTTTGCGCGACACGATGGCGGCATCTTCCTGCCAGTTGATTTTCGCTTCGTCTTTGCTCAATTTTTGCGCGTAGGTGATGCCGTGTTCAGGCTGCGGGGTGGCGTTTAGGCAGCCTGAAAGCTGCAATCGCTGTAAATCCGCCACAATCGCCGCCGCGCCGAGGTGCATCAGTTTGTCGTGCACTTCGTTGGCGGTGTCGCTGGGCAAAATCGGGCAACGGTGTTCGCTGACCACCGCGCCTGTGTCCAGCCCCGCGTCCATCTGCATGATGCACACGCCTGTTTCCGCGTCGCCCGCTTCAATCGCGCGTTGAATCGGGGCTGCGCCGCGCCAACGGGGCAACAGCGAAGCGTGGATGTTCAGGCAGCCATGTTTGGGCGCGTCTAACACCTCTTGCGGCAAAATCAAGCCATAAGCGGCGATCACCATAATGTCGGCATCCATTTCGCGCAGCAGGGCAAGGGCTTCGGCGTTGCCGCGCAGTTTTTCAGGCTGCTCAACGCGCAAGCCCAATGCCTGCGCGGTTTGTTTAACGGGCGATGCCTGCAACTGCATGCCGCGCCCTTTGGGGCGGTCGGGCTGGGTGAGCACCAGCGGGATGTCAAAGCCTGCGGCGGCGATGGCGTTAAGCGCGGCAGCGGCAAAATCGGGTGTGCCTGCGAAGATGATTTTCATGGTGTGTCCTTTGTGTGTGGTTTTCAGGCTGCCTTTGGGGAGATAGGCAGCCTGAAAATGGGTTAAACGGTTGGGATAATGTAATGAATAAGGCAGCCTGAAAAGGCGGTTGTGATGGGTGGGCATAACCATTTCAGTTGGTTTGGGTGTTTTCAGGCTGCCATAATCCCCAATGCCGCAGCAAATGGCGATACATCAAAATGCTTACTAGTAATGTTAATAAGCCGATATTGATGCCCTGCGCCATTTGGTTATCTCGTGTAAACGCCGTATAAAAGGCAAGGATAGAAATGCTTAAAGGCACAAGACCTGTTATCAACCAAAACAATTTTCTGCCCACTGACCATTTTTCAGGCTGCCCTGTGGCGTTGGGCAACTGTGCGACAAGGTGGTTAAATTGTCGCGCAAAGTATAAAGATTGGGCAGCGTTATCGATAACAATCCAATCGTGAACAGCAGCCAGTTAAAGCCGTTATCATTGGATTCTGAAAACAGCAGGCAGCTGATTGCCGCAAACAGATAAAACGGCGCGGCAGGCACGTTAGCGCGTAGCAATTTGTTGTAAAAAGGCTTCTGGTTTTTTAAACAATCCGCCAAGTCAAAAATTGCATGATTGCAAAGCAAGGGGAAAGGAAGCAAACAATATAAAGCAAAGTCATCTTGCTTCAACAGCGTAAACAGCAAAACCGCCAATACTGCATACGAATAGTACAAATACATTTGTTGCAAACGCGCAATCGTCATCCTATTTCTCCCTAAACGTTTTCAGGCTGCCTCAAAACCCAAGCGCAGCAGTAAATAGCGATAGATAAAAATCCCCAACAGCAAGGTAAAAAAGCCCACTTTTAGCCACATTACCGAATGGTCGTGGTAGGTAAACGCGCTATAAAAAGAAAACGCCGCCATGCCCAATGGCACAAGCCCGTGCAGCAGCCAAAGCAGCTTTTTGCCCGTAGACCATTTTTCAGGCTGCCTTATGGCAGCGGTAGCGGGCATTTGCGCGATAAGGCGGTTTACTTGCAGCTCAAAATAAAGGCTGGGCAGCAAAATCAGCCCCGCCCAAATGGCAAACAGCAGCCAGTTAAAGCGGCTGGGGTTGGTGAGCAATTCCGAAAACAGCAGATAAGCCAACACAATCAAGCCATACAATAGCGCGGCGGGCATGGTGGCATCCATTGGGGGTGGCGTATGGGTTAGCGTAATCAGCATAGCGGTTTTTTGCAAGCCACGCCAAGCGTTTCATGGCCGCATTGCAGGTCAGCAAAATAAAACTTAAAAGCAAAAATAAAGCAAATTGATACTGCCGCCACGCGGTAAACAGCAAAACCGCAAACACCGCATACGAATAATACAAATAAACCCGCTGCAAACGCGCCATTGTCATTTCCTTCTCCTGAAAACGTTTCAGGCTGCCCCACATTATAATAAGGCAGCCTGAAAATCACATCGTCTCGCGCTGGCGTTTTTTCATTTTGGTTTTAATCCGATTCTGTTTCAGCGGCGACAAATATTCCACAAACAATTTGCCCTGCAAATGGTCAAGCTCATGCTGAATGCAAATCGCCAGCAAACCATCCGCATCCAGCGTTTGCTTATTGCCCTGAATGTCTAAAAATTCCACCGTAATCGTTGCCGCGCGGGTAACTTCCTCGTAAATACCGGGGATAGACAAGCAGCCCTCTTCGTAAGTGGTTTCGCCATCCTTTTTGGTAATCACAGGGTTAATCAGCGCAAGCAATTGGTTTTTCTCTTCCGATAAATCAATCACCACCACGCGCTCGTGCACATCCACCTGCGTTGCCGCCAAGCCAATGCCTTTGGACGCATACATGGTTTCCGCCATATCGGCAACCAGCGTGCGAATGCGCTCATCCACCTGCGCCACAGGCTGCGCGACGATGTGTAATCGTTCGTTAGGGTGTGTTAAAATAGGTAACAAAGCCATAAAATAAATATCCTCAATTTGTGTGATTTTTAAAAAACTGTGGCATAGATGCCAATTTGCTTAACGCATTTTAGTATAATGCTAGCCTAAACAATTTAAAATGCACTATCATTGCAATTGTTCGTTAAATAATGTAATCCAATTCATCAAAGCTAACAGGGGATTCCTAAATGCAAAAAACAATTATAACGCTGCTTTGCGCAGCAAGTATGGTGATTTCAACCACCGCCGCAACGGCCGACACCTTGCGCGTGAGAAAAAACGCCCCCGCGCGTTACACTGTAAAACGTGGCGACACACTATGGGGTATTTCAGGCAAGTACCTATACCGCCCTTGGAAATGGCCAGCATTGTGGGGCATGAACCGCAAGCAAATCAGAAACCCTAATCTGATTTATCCTGGTCAAACTTTGGTGCTCACTTATGTAAACGGCAAACCCCGTTTGAGCGTGGCGCGTGGCAGCAAAAGCGACATCCCCACATTCAAACTTAACCCCAAAGTGCGCGATTTGGGTTCAGGCTACGCCATCCCAACGATTGACGTAAACTTCTACCATATGTTCATGAAAACGCCACAATTTATGACCCAAGAACAACTGGGGCGTGCTGCGCGCATCGTGGCAGGGCCTGATAACCGTATGTATTATTCTGGCGGCGACCGCATCTATGCAGATGGCATTTCAGAACCAGGCACATACCTTGTATTCCGCTCCAACGGTCCAATCGTGGACCCACGCAGCAAAGCCAACTTGGGCATTTTGGTTGAATTTGTGGGCGAAGCCTCTACGCTGGTTACACCTAACAGCCGCCTGTCATACCGCACTGCGGAAGAAGAAGCCAACTTGGCAAGCGATGAATACTATTCAAACACCAAAAACGGCTTATTGGTGGGCAAAAAAGTGGTAACACGCACCGCACAACCTATGATTGTGGACGGCGCATTGTCTGAGATTCATCGAGGCGATTATTTAATCAAGAAAACGCCTGAATTTACCGAGTTCCACTATATGCCACACGAGCCTGAAACGCGCGTTGATGCAGACATCATTTCCATCATGGAAGGCATAGAAGAAAGCGGCACCATGCAAACGCTGATTCTGAACAAAGGCGAAGCCGATGGTTTGGACAACGGCACCGTGTTGAGCATTTACCGTCGTGGTCAAGTGGTGAAATCCGATTGGAAGAGCCCCAACGAAAAAGCTACGCGTTTTGTGAACACGCCAAACGAAGAAATCGGCTTGGCAATGGTGTACCGCACAGGCGCACACGTTTCTTCTGCCATTATTTTGGAAAGCATTAAAAACGTGAACCGTGGCGATTTGCTCTCTACCCCAGGTCAAGACTTGGATACCTTTGACAGCAAACCCACTACGCTTCCCAATACCAAAAAATAATTAGCGTGATACCTTTTCAGGCTGCCTTACAACATTGAGGCAGCCTGAAAACATTTGACGGAGACGATAAACATGGATTGCCCCATTTGTACTGCGCAAAATGAAGAAATTTTGCTGCAAACGCCCAACCTGCGCGTGATTGCCGTGCACAGCGAAGCCAACGCACCAGCCTTTTGCCGCGTGATTTGGCAACACCATGTCGCCGAGATGACCGACTTGCAGCCCGCCGAACGCGATGAATTGATGGCGATGGTTTACCAAGTGGAAGCAGCGATGCGCCAAGTGTTGCAGCCTGAAAAAATCAATTTAGCCAGCTTGGGCAATGTGGTGCCGCATGTGCATTGGCACGTGATTGCGCGGTTTAAAGATGATGCGTGTTTCCCTGCGCCCATTTGGGCAGCAGCAACGCGCCAAGCCACTTTCAGGCTGCCTGAAAACTGGTCAAACCAAGTAAAACAGGTTTTAAAGGCAGCCTGAAAACGCGATAATACGCCGTTTCGTTCACCCATAAGGAAATCCCATGCGCCTCACCTTATCGCGCCGCCATCTTTTGCAAAGTTCGCTCATCGCCGCAGGCAGCGGCGTGTTGGCGGCGTGTGGCAGCAGCCCCAAACCGCAGCCCAATATCCCAACGCCCGTGCAACCGCAAAATATTCCCACCCCCGCCCCCCGCAGCCAAGGCGACAACACCATGCGAATTTTTGCCTCATCAGGCTTTTGTGAAGACCCAAGCCGTATTCAGTTGGGCTTAGACCGCCTCGCCCAAGCAGGTTTTTCCATTACCAACCATACCGCCGCTTACCGCCGTTTCCAACGCTTCGCAGGCAGCGATTTTGAACGCATTGCCGATTTTCAAGACGTGGCAACAGGGCGCGCGCCCACGCCCAAAGTGTTTATGGGCACGCGCGGCGGCTACGGTGCAGTGCGCTTATTGCCGCATATTGACTGGGGCAACTTGGGCGCGAAAATGCGCGAGCAGCAAACATTGTTGTTTGGATTCAGCGATGTAACCGCGATTCAACTGGCGTTGTTGGCGCAAAGCGGCATGCCCAGCTTTGCTGGCCCGATGTTATACAGCGAATTTGCCAAACCGCAGCCCAACTTGTACACCATGGATAGCTTTATCCGCACCACCACTTCCGCCAGCACCACCGTTGTTGTGTCGGCGTATCAAACCTCGCGTGTGAAAGATGCGGACGGCATTCTGTGGGGCGGCAATTTGAGCGTGTTGTCCTCGCTGGTAGGCTCGCCTTATATGCCGAAAATTCAAGGTGGCATTTTGTTTATTGAAGACGTTGCCGAGCAGCCCTACCGCATTGAGCGCATGCTGCAAACGCTGCACTTTGCGGGCATTTTGAAAAGCCAGCAAGCGATTGTGTTGGGCGATTTTCGCATGGGCAGCATCCGCGATGTGTACGACAGCAGCTACGATTTGACCAACGTATCGCAAGTCATCGCTCGCGCCACAGGCGTGCCCGTTTACACAGGCTTCCCATTTGGGCACGTTGCCAACAAAACCACCTTCCCGCTGGGGGCGCGCGCGCAACTGCGCGGCAACAGCGCGGGCGGCTATCAAATCACATTCAGCGATTATCCAACGCTCAACGCCGCTGCATTGAACTTGAAAGCGGGCTTGTTGCCACCGCCAGAAATCGTTGCCAGCGCGCCTGCGATGCCATCAGCCAATGGCGAAAACGCCGCCGATGCTGAATTTTGATTTTCAGGCTGCCTCATCCTAATCAACAGGCAAACCAAAGCCCCAACCATTTTGGCTGGGGCTTTTGGTATCGGGTTAGGGTTATTTGCAGTTGATGCCCATCATTTTAGGCGGGTTGCCGTCGGAAACGGGCACGCGGCAAGTTGTACCATTGCTGCCTGTCACCACCAACACGCGCTTGCCACCATCGTTGCTTTCGCTAATTGTGAGCGGCTCTTTTGCGCCCATGCCGTTGGCGGCGGAAGCCATGCTGTTGATAAAGCCTGCGTCTTTTACGCTGGACGAGTTGGAGGCGATGGTGGGGTCTTTTGCCATTGCCAATGGGCTGGCAACGAGTAAAGCAATCGCGCTGGTAAGAATAAGTTTTTTCATGATGTATGTTCCTTTCTGTGGAGTTGTTTGCACAATGTACAGCAAATTGAGCATTTTAGGTAATTTTTTACATCGCTATACATTTGCTTGTTGGCAATAGCCAGCCTGAAAACGTGGTTTGGTGTGGTGAAAATGGAGGGTAAACGTAAATTTTTGGCTTCGCCGAAGTGCGTAAATTCGTTGAGCCACGTTGAACTGCGTTTCAGGCTGCCTCATTATTTTCAGGCTGCCTTTTGTCGTTATCGTTGTTCAAAATGCGCACTTCGCGTTGTGGGAAGGGCAGTTCAATACCTTCTTCGTTAAACCGCTGCCAAATGGTGAGCAAAATGTCGGAGAACAAGCCGCCAAAGCCGTTTTCGGGGTCGTTCACCCAAAAGCCGACGCGCA
>CAJPSG010000065.1 GCA_905373195.1 Kingella oralis | reverse complement strand
ATATTTTCTGGTGGAGCGTTAGAACGATTCAGCATTTTTGCTATCGGTATTATGCCTTATATATCTTCATCAATTATTATGCAATTGGCGAGCGAAATAATTCCTACTCTTAAGAGTATGAAGAAAGAAGGAAATGTTGGGCGTAAACTTATTACTAAATATACACGGATAGGTACAGTTTTTTTGGCTGCAATACAGAGTGTCGGTGTGGCTACGTTTGTATTGAGTCAAAAAATAGTTGTAATAAGTTCGTTTGAATTTTATGTTTCTTCAGTGACTTGCTTAGTTGGTGGGACATTATTTTTAATGTGGTTGGGTGAGCAAATTACGGAGAGGGGGGTTGGGAATGGTATTTCGCTGCTTATAACTGCTGGTATTATTTCTGGTGTGCCCTCTGCGATAGTTTTATTGTATAATTTAGCTCAGGATCGATCGTTATTAGCTATATCACTTTTATTTTTGGTTTTATTGCTAGTTTTAGGAATTGTTTTTATTGAGAGTGCTCTGAGAAAAGTTCCAATTCAGTATGCTAAGCAACAAAATGCAAACAATTTTTTTTTGAATGGTAGTGCAGCTCATCTCCCATTTAAATTAAATATGGCAGGTGTAATACCACCTATTTTTGCATCTAGTGTTATTATGCTTCCTTCCATGTTGTTAAATTGGGTGGGTTCTGAAAATACAAAATTAAGTGGCATTTTATCTGTATTACAGCATGGGCATATGGCATATATGGCAATATTTGCTGCCACCATCATATTTTTTTGTTATTTTTATACGGCACTTGCATTTAGTCCCAGAGAAATAGCAGAAAATTTGAAAAAAAGTGGTGCTTTTGTTCCAGGTGTAAGGCCAGGAGATCAAACGGCAAAATACTTAGAAAATGTTGTTTTACGTTTGACTTTTTTTGGTGCCTTATATATTGCTTTTGTTTGTCTTTTGCCTGAAGTTTTAACTTCTTTTGTTGGGGTGCCATTTTATTTAGGGGGCACTTCGCTATTAATATTAATAGTTGTTGTGATGGATTTTAATACCCAAGTAACATCTTATCGCGTTACTCAGCGGTATGAAGGTTTGGTTCCAAGTAAGAGCGGATTGAAATAATATGGCAAAAGAAGATGTAATACAAATGCAAGGGGAGGTTGTTGAAACTTTGCCTAATGCAACTTTTAAAGTGAAGCTAGAAAGTGGTCATGAAGTAATTGGTCATATATCTGGAAAGATGAGGATGCATTATATTCGAATATTACCAGGCGATAAGGTTACTGTTGAAATGACTCCATATGATTTAACACGAGCTAGAATCGTTTTTAGATCTAGATAAATATTTGAATAAGGATAGAGTTATGCGTGTGCAACCATCTGTAAAACCAATTTGTCGAAATTGTAAGGTTATACGACGTAATCGTGTGGTTCGTGTAATTTGTACGGATCCTAGACATAAACAGCGTCAAGGTTAGTCTTGTAGTAGTATGCTAATTTTCTTAATAAGGAATAAATATGGCTCGTATAGCAGGGGTTAATATCCCAAATAATGCTCATATTATAATTGGTCTTCAGGCTATTTATGGTATTGGCTCAACTCGTGCCAAGATGATTTGCGAGGCTGCTGGAGTTTTAGGTAGTCAAAAAGTCAAAGATTTGGACGAAAAACAATTAGAAGCACTTCGTGAAGAGGTTGCTAAATATGAGGTTGAAGGCGATTTACGTCGTGAAGTAACAATGAATATTAAACGGCTTATTGATATGAGCTGTTATAGAGGTTTCCGTCATCGTCGTGGACTTCCTTGTCGTGGTCAGCGTACACGTACAAATGCTCGTACACGCAAAGGACCTCGTAAAGCAATCGCAGGTAAAAAATAAGGAAAATAAATAATGGCTAAAGCAAACACAGCTTCGCGTGTACGAAAAAAAGTGCGTAAAACCGTAAGTGAAGGTATTGTTCATGTTCATGCATCATTCAACAATACAATTATCACAATTACAGATCGTCAAGGGAATGCATTATCTTGGGCTACCTCTGGCGGTGCGGGTTTTAAAGGCTCACGTAAAAGTACACCATTCGCTGCTCAAGTAGCAGCAGAATCTGCTGGTAAAGTTGCCCAAGAGTATGGTGTAAAAAATTTAGAAGTTCGCATAAAAGGCCCAGGTCCTGGTCGAGAATCTTCTGTACGTGCGCTTAATGCTCTTGGTTTTAAAATTACTAGTATTACAGATGTTACTCCGTTACCTCATAACGGGTGTCGTCCATCGAAAAAACGTCGTATTTAATGGAGTAATTTAAGCATGGCACGTTATATTGGCCCCAAATGTAAATTATCGCGTCGCGAAGGTACTGATTTATATTTAAAAAGCGCACGCCGTTCTTTGGATTCTAAATGTAAAATAGAATCTGCACCTGGTCAGCATGGTGCAAAAAAACCTCGCCTTTCAGGCTATGGTCTTCAATTACGTGAAAAACAAAAAATTCGTCGTATCTATGGTGTATTAGAACGTCAATTTAGACGTTATTTTGCAGAAGCAGATAGACGCAAAGGTTCGACTGGTGAGCTGTTGTTGCAATTATTAGAGTCTCGATTGGACAATGTTGTTTATCGCATGGGATTTGCTTCCACACGTGCAGAGGCTCGTCAGCTTGTTTCCCATAAAGCGTTGATGGTAAATGGGCAAGTTGTTAATATCCCTTCTTTCCAAGTAAAAGTGGGTGATATTGTTTCTGTTCGCGAGAAAGCAAAAAAACAAGTTCGTATTCAAGAAGCAATGGGCTTGGCTACTCAAATTGGTTTGCCAAGTTGGGTTTCTGTTGATGCAACAAAATTAGAGGGTACTTTCAAAAATGTACCTGACCGTGCTGAATTGTACAGTGATATTAATGAACAGCTGGTGGTAGAGTTCTACTCTAAATAAGGCTGGCACAGTAAGGGGTAGTTAAATGCAAAATAGCACTTCCGAATTTTTGAAACCTCGCCAAATTGATGTTGATGCTTTTTCGCCAACACATGCAAAAGTTTCTATGCAGCCATTTGAGCGCGGTTTCGGACATACTTTGGGTAATGCTTTGCGCCGTATCTTACTGTCATCAATGAATGGTTTTGCGCCAACTGAAGTAACAATTGCAGGTGTTTTACATGAGTACTCCACCTTGGATGGTGTTCAAGAAGATATTGTTGATATTTTATTGAATATTAAAGGTGTTGTGTTTAAGCTTCATGGTGGTAGCACAGAGGCTGTTATTACATTGAAAAAAGAAGGTTTAGGTGTAGTAACAGCCGCTGATTTTGAATTGCCTCACGATGTTGAGATTATCAATCCAGAACAAGTTATTTGTCATTTGGCCGCAAATGGTAATATTGATATGGAGGTTAAGGTAGAGCAAGGTCGTGGATATCAATCAGTTGCTGGTAGAAAAGTTACCAAAGAACAAACTAAAATTGGCGCTATTCAATTAGATTCAAGTTTTTCACCAATTAGCCGCGTGAGCTTTGAAGTTGAAGCTGCTCGCGTTGAGCAAAGAACAGATTTGGATAGTTTAATCTTGGATATTGAAACAAATGGCTCAATTGAACCTGAGGAGGCAGTTCGTGCTGCTGCTCGTATTTTAATTGACCAAATGTCAATATTTGCTGATTTGGAAGGCACACCAATCGAAGTTGAAGAAGAAAAAGCGCCTCCAATTGACCCTGTTCTATTGCGTCCTGTGGATGATTTGGAATTAACCGTTCGTTCAGCAAACTGTTTGAAGGCAGAAGATATTTATTACATTGGTGATTTGATTCAACGCACTGAAACTGAGTTGTTAAAAACACCTAATTTGGGTCGTAAATCCTTGAATGAGATTAAGGAAGTTTTGGCATCCAAAGGCTTGACTTTGGGTTCTAAACTGGAATCTTGGCCTCCCGCTGGATTAGAAAAACCCTAGGCTTTAAAGTTTAAAGGATAATGATATGCGTCATCGTAATGGTAATCGCAAATTAAATCGTACTAGTAGTCATCGTGCAACCATGCTGCGCAATATGGCCAACTCTTTGTTAACGCATGAAACCATTGTAACTACTTTGCCCAAAGCGAAAGAGTTGCGTCGTGTGGTTGAGCCTTTGATTACTTTGGGTAAAAAACCATCGTTAGCCAATCGCCGTTTGGCGTTTGACCGCACTCGCGACCGTGATGTTGTGGTTAAACTGTTTGGCGACTTGGGTACACGCTTTGCTTCTCGTAATGGTGGTTATATTCGTATTTTGAAATATGGCTTTCGTAATGGCGACAATGCGCCTTTGGCATTGGTTGAGCTAGTGGATAAAGCTGCTGAGTAAGATAAAAGTAAGTTATTACTTGATTAAAGCCGAGCTGGTTTCAGTTCGGCTTTTTCTCAAATAAAGGCAATTTTGGTTAGGAGTAGGTATGGTTAATTTGTATCAGATATTAGGTTTACCCTATTCGGCAACAAGTGATGAGATTCAGGCTGCCCTTGAACGGAAGCAAGCAGCTCTTAATGCTAAAACAGTGAAAGCTGTTACCGAATGGTTGTTGGTGGATAGTGTGCGTACACGCTATGATGCAAAATTGCGCCAAGAGCAGCCTGAATTTTTCCAGTCTGTAATGGTTGAAAGAGAAACGCCATCAACCCTAAGCCTGCAAAAAAATGAAACGCCCAAAGCGCAACCAACTCTTCAAGTGGCAGAAGAAGAGTATTACGTTCCCCAGCTTTGGAATCCTACCGCTGCGGCAATTTGGGCATTCTTCTTATCACCCATATTAGGGGCTTGGCTGCATGCCATTAACTGGCGAGAGTTGGGGGAAGAAAAATTAGCTGAACAGAATATGTATTTTGTTTGGGGATCAGTCGCATCGGGCTTTGTGCTCATGCTTATAGAGGCGGTTGCTAATATTAAGTTTCCCGCTGTTGCGAGTGGTACTGCTATTTGGGCAGCATGGTTTTTTACCTTAGGCAAAAAGCAAATTGATTTTGTGCGTAACGAAGTAAATAATGATTATGACAAGAAAAAATGGGGCAAACCAATCGGGCTAACCATTTTGGGTTTGTGTGCCTATGTTGCTGCACTTATCGCTTTTGCTTTTTTACTGGTTATCGCTGGCGTGATGCGACTGCCCGCTTAATAAAAAACGGTGTGATGATTCACACCGTTTTGCGTTTTCAGGCTGCCCCAATCAATCATGCACGCGCAGCAATTCCACTTCAAACACCAAGGTTGCGTGTGGCGGAATCACGCCGCCTGCGCCGTATGCGCCATAACCCATTTCAGGCGGAATGGTGAGCTTGCGTTTGCCGCCTTCTTTCATGCCATCAAAGCCTTCATCCCAGCCCTTAATCACCTGCCCCACGCCCAGCGTAATCGTTAAAGGCTGGCGGCGGTCTAAGCTGGAATCAAATTTTGTGCCATCGGTGAGCCAGCCCGTGTAATGCACCGTAATCTCTTTGCCTTTCTGCGCCAATTTGCCCTTGCCCACTTGCAAGTCTTCAATAATCAAACTCATGTTTCGCCTTTCTGATTGCGTTGAAAAGGCGCAAGCGTATCACAAAACTGCTTTTCAGGCTGCCTGCATTTGTTTACAATCAAAAAACGATTATTTCACAACGAGATAACGTTTTCAGGCTGCCTATACCGTCCCGCAGAGGCAGCCTGAAAACCCAAAAGGAAAGCATTATGATGAACTGGCAACAACTCATGTCGTCCACCCGTTTTCAGATAGACGAACACGGCAACATCTCCGCCGCGCCGCCCAAAGCGCACACGCCCTACCGCACCCCTTTTCACACCGACTACGACCGCGTGGTCTTTTCCAACGCCTTTCGCCGACTGGGGCGCAAAACCCAAGTGCACCCGCTCGCCAAAAACGACCACACCCACAACCGCCTCACCCACAGCGTTGAAGTCGCCAGCGTGGGGCGCAGCTTGGGCAACCTTGTGGGCGAACAACTGCGCGCCGAGCACCAACTGCCCGCCTACCTTTCGCCCAACGACCTCGCCACCACCGTGCAAACCGCCTGCCTTGCCCACGACATCGGCAACCCGCCCTTCGGACACACCGGCGAAGACGCTTTGCGCGATTGGTTTAGGCAGCCTGAAAACGCCCTTTACACCACCACGCTTACCCCCGCGCAACGCTGCGACATCCAAACCTACGAAGGCAATGCCCACAGCCTGCGCCAAACCGCCAGCATTGAAATGTATCGCAATCGTGGCGGGATGCGGCTCACCGCTGCCAGCTACGGCGCATTGCTCAAATACCCGTGGACCAGCAGCAGCCCGCAAGGGGCGCGCAAATTCAATATTTACCAAACCGAGCTGCCGCTGATTAGCCACATCGCCGCCGAGCTGGGGCTGCTTGAAATCGCCACGAACCATTGGGTGCGGCATCCCTTGTCTTACCTGATGGAAGCCGCCGACGATATCTGTTACGCGCTGATGGATTTGGAAGACGCCGTCAGCCTAGACCTGCTGAACCACCGCGAAATCGCCGACATTCTCGCCCCGCTCGTCGCCCCCGAAGCCACGCAACACGCCACCAGCCCGCGCGAACGCACCGCCATGATGCGC
>CAJPSG010000064.1 GCA_905373195.1 Kingella oralis | reverse complement strand
GCCCAAGCAGAGGCATTCAGCACGACAGCGCACAGCAGTGCGGCGGTTTTCATATTGCGCATCATCATTCTCCTTGAAAGTTAAAGCCAATCGGGTGTTGCAAGCAGGATTCTAGTCCTTTTGCCCGCTCATTAAAAGCCGACAGCGCAGCTTTCCGCCAGCCTTTGTTTTCTCAAACAGCATGCCGGTTGGTTAGCGCCCGAGAAGCTGGAAAGCGAGCATATCCCGTATAGCGTAGGGCATACAGCTTTTCTGCGCATGCAGTTCAAGGCAGCCTGAAAAGGGTAAAAAAACCATTTTCAGCAAGCGCAGCCCGCATTGAGCAGCAAGCGTAGCCTGTATGCCGTAGGGCATACAGCTTTGTTGCGCACGCGGTTCAAAGCAGCCTGAAAACTCAATTCCCCATTTTCAGGCTGCCTTTTACTCTTTTCAGACGGTATTCAAAGGCAGCCTGAAAAAACCAAACGAGTAGGTTGGGCATTTATGCCCGACGTTTTTTAATCAGTATTTATCGGGCATAAATGCCAGACCTACAACAACTATAGTCGCTCCAATTAAGCCTTATACAGCGTTGGCTCATCTTGCTGTACTACTTTCGCCGCCTTGTATAAGACTTAATTGGAACGACTATACAATGGAACGACGACGGCTCGTCGCCAAATGGCATCGTGCAATGGGCTTTATTGGTTAGCAAGTTGTCGGCGAGCCGCTGATACGCCATTTTGCCGTTTCAGGCTGCCTTTGGCGCGGGGCAACACGCTGGGGCAGCCTGAAAACGGTTGGGCGGGCACAGCGTGGTACGCGGCGCAACGCGTGAAATGGCAAATGCACGACGCAATAGATTTTCAACCTCCGCTACGCTGCGGCATACCCTTTTGGCTTTGCATAAGTTTGCATGGCTAAATCAAAGATTTAGATGCTCACTTATACCCAAATCAAAGATTTGGACAAAAGGGCAAGGCTGCTTCAGATGGATAAGGCAGCCTGAAAACGATGTGGGGCGATGAAGCAACAGATAGCTTCTTGAAATTGCTTTCAGGCTGCCAACTGCGCCAACAGTTTCTCATGGATGCCGCCAAAGCCGCCGTTGCTCATAATCAAAATATGGTCGCCTGCTTGGGCGGCAGCGGCGATGCGGTTCACAAAATCGTCAAACTGTTTGCCGATGTGGGCTTTGCTGCCCAGCGGGGCAAGGGCGGCGGCAACGTCCCAATCTACGCCGCCTGCGTAGCAAAACACTTGGTCGGCGGTTTTCAGGCTGCCTGCAAGGGCATCTGCCATGGTGCCAAGTTTCATGGTGTTGGAGCGCGGTTCCAGCACGGCGATGATGCGCGCGCTGCCGACTTTTTGGCGCAAGCCTGCCAGCGTGGTGGCGATGGCGGTGGGGTGGTGGGCGAAGTCGTCGTACACGGTGATGCCGTTGGCGATGCCTTTAATTTCCATGCGCCGTTTCACGTTTTTGAACCGGCTCAACGCTTGGCAGCTGTGTTCCACGCGCACGCCAACGTGTTGCGCGGCGGCGATAACGGCGAGGGCGTTCAGGCGGTTGTGGTCGCCGAGCAAATCCCATGCGATGTGTCCCACAGTGTTGCCTTGGTATTGCACGTCAAATGCGCCGCTGGGCTGCACGTTGCCCACTTGCCAATGGGCGTTGTCGCCAAAGGGGGCGACGGGTGTCCAGCAGCCTTGCGCCAACACGGTTTTCAGGCTGCCTGAATGGGCGTTGGCGATGATTAGACCTTCGCTGGGCACGGTGCGCACAAGATGGTGGAACTGGGTTTCTATGGCGGCGAGATTGGGGAAGATGTCGGCGTGGTCGTATTCCAGATTGTTGAGAATGGCGGTGCGCGGGCGGTAGTGGACAAATTTGCTGCGTTTATCAAAAAAGGCAGTGTCGTATTCATCCGCTTCAATCACGAAAAACGGCGATTCGTTTTGCGGCAGGCGGGCGGATACGTTGAAGTTTTGTGGCACGCCGCCAATCAGAAAACCTGCGCCCAAGCCTGCGTATTCCAGCACCCACGCGAGCATGGACGCGGTGGTGGTTTTGCCATGCGTGCCTGCCACGGCGAGCACCCAATGCTGGCGCAACACGTTTTCGGCGAGCCATTGCGGCCCTGAAATATAGGGCAGATTGCGGTTGAGGATGGCTTCAATGACTTCCATGCCGCGCTTGGCAACGTTGCCAATCACATACACATCGGCGCGGTAGTCATCCAACTGCGCGGCATCAAAGCCTTCGTGTACGCGGATGCCGAGCGCTTCTAGCTGCGTGCTCATGGGGGGATACATTTTGGCGTCGCAGCCTGTTACCTTGAAGCCTGCTTGCTGGGCGATGGCGGCGAGTCCGCCCATAAATGTGCCGCCGATGCCGATGATGTGGATGTGGGTCATGGTGTTTGCCGATGTGAACAAAAGGGGGCGATTATAGCGCAAATGGGGGTGGCTTTTGGATTTGGGCGGGTTGTGCCACCGCGTGAATAGGCAGTCTGAAAATGGGAGAGCGTCGGTAGGATGGATTTCAGGCTCCCTTGTCGTGTGAACATAGGCAGCCTGAAAAGCCCAGTTGCCCTACCATCTTGCCCGTTATTTTTATTTTGCCAGCGCACGGCTTGCAAGCAAGCCGTAGAGGCGCGGGGCAAGCGTTTTCAGGCTGCTACGATTGCACCCGCGTTTCAGGCTGCCTTTGGTGGGAAATAATCGGCGCGTAGGGTATATGGCTTTGCCACGCACCATCACACAAGCATGGCTAAACGATGCGTAGCAAAGTCGCACCCTACAACATTTCAGGCTGCCTATGCGGTAAACATAGGCAGCCTGAAACCTTATCCAACCAATAAAAAACCGTTTGGCGCAACACCAAACGGTTTTTTCAGCCTGCCTACCCCCAAGCATCCAAAAACACGCCCCAATGCTCCTTGTCTTCGGATAGGGAAAACAGATATTCGTGCAGCTTTTCCACTTCGCTTTCGTATTCGTCGCCCGATAATGCGCCCGTCATCATGCGAAAACGCTGATACACCAAATAGGTGTTGGCGACATCGGTTTCGCAATAATCGCGGATTTGCTCAATCTCGCCGTTTTGATACGCCTGCCACACTTGCCCGCCGTCCATGCCGAGCTTGCCGGGGAAGCCGCACATTTTCGCCAGCTCATCCAGCGGTGCGTTGGCGCGCCCTGTGTACATCGCCAGCAAATCCATTAAATCGCAATGGCGCGTGTGGTAGCGGTTCAAATAATTGTTGTATTTAAAATCGCGGCTGTCGTGAAAATCGCCCTCGCCCATGTCCCAATAGCGCGGCGCGGCAACGCCATGCACCAGCGCACGATAATGCAACACAGGCAAATCAAAGCCGCCGCCGTTCCAGCTCACCAGCTGGGGCGTATATTTGGCGATGAGGTTGAAAAATTCGGCGATGATTTCGTCTTCGCCGCTGCTTGGCTTGCCCAGCGTGCCGATGTGGATTTTGTCGCCCCAGCGCAGGCAGCAGGAAATGGCGACGATGCGCTGCAAATGGTGCGGCATAAATTCGCTGCCCGTTTTGGCGCGGCGTTGCTGAAAGGCAAATTCGGCGACTTCGTTGTCCGATAGCGCAGCGGGCAGTTCGTTCAGCAGGCGGATGCTGGGAATATCGGGGATGGTTTCAATATCAAAAACGAGGATGGGAGTCATGGTGGGCTTTCTGTAATAAATAGAGTGAAATGGCTTAAATACTTAAATAAAGATAGGCAGCCTGAAACAAGGTTAGACAGTATTCAAACACATTTTCAGGCTGCTTAAAATAGGTTTTCAGAACCTGTATTCGTTATTTGCATAGGTAAATTTGATGACATCAAAGCGCAGTAGCCATGTTTTTAGGGCATAAAAAATGCCTATGCAAAGAGCGAATGCAAGTTCTCAACTATATTTTGAGCAAATCTATTTGCTATTTGCTTGTTTTATTGGTTATATTACGCGCCTTCTATTCACCCGAGAGAAAGCACATGAAATTTCGTTCAACCCTTGCCGCTGCGGTGGTTTTAGCGATGACAGCCTGCGGCGAAGCCCCAGCGGCAAATGGCAAACCCGCCCCAGCACACGCCCACGCCGCCTCTGCGGTAGCCAAGCCAACAGAAGCCGCCGCCGTTTCCAATAAAAATGTGCCCGACGATGTGGCAAAAACCATCACCAGCAAGCTGGAATCGCGCTATGCCGACCGCAAATTGAAAGTGGAAGAAATCGCCGCCACGCCCGTGGCAGGCTGGTATGAAGTGGTGGTAAACGGTAAGAATTTGGTGTATGTGGACGCGAGCGCAGAATATATGCTGGTGGGCGATTTGATTTCCACCCAAGACGGCAAAAGCCTCACCGAAGAGCGCAAAGCCGTGTTGAACAAAATTGATTACGACAAGCTGCCGTTTGACAAAGCAATCAAAGAAGTGCGCGGCAACGGCAAGCTGCAAGTGGCGGTGTTCTCCGACCCCGATTGCCCGTTCTGCAAAAAGCTGGAACACGAATTCGGCAAGATGACCGATATCACCATCTACAACTTTATGATGCCGATTCCGCAGCTGCACCCCGATGCAGCGCGCAAAGCGGTGCAAATTATGTGCCAGCCCAACACCACCAAGGCTTGGATTGAATGGATGCGCGAGGGCAAAATGCCCGCCAGCGTGGCAGAATGCAAAAACTCCGTTGCCGAAACCACCGCGCTGGGCGAAAGTTTTGGCTTTAACGGCACGCCCACCATTGTGTTCCCCAACGGGCAAGTGCAAAGCGGCTTTGCGCCGTTGCCGCAGCTGGAAGAAGTGATTAAAGCCAATCAGAAATAAGCGGTTGGCGATTAGCGCATATAAAAAGGCAGCCTGAAAACGTGTTTACGGCGTTTTCAGGCTGCCTTTACGTTTTAGCTTCGCAGAAACTCGCTTCGCTCGTTTTCAGGCTGCCTTTTGGCTTATCCGTTATTTCTTCAAAATCTTCGGATTAGAATTGCCCCACATGGTGTACACATCAGCAAACAACACATCGGTAATCTCTTCAATTTCCGATTGCTTGATTTCCGCCTTGCCCTGTTTACCAAAAATCACCACCTCATCATTGGCTTGAATGTCGGGAAAATCGGTTACGTCCACCATGGTGGTGTTCATGGAAATTTTGCCCACCACAGGCACTTTATGCCCGCGAATCAACACGTGTCCTTTATTGGTAAACGAGCGGCGATAGCCATCAGAATAGCCAAACGGCAAATTTGCCAAGCGCGAATCGCGTTTGAGCGTAAACGTGCGGTCATAGCCCACCGTTGAGCCTTTGGGATAACTGTTCACGCTGCCCACGCGCGATTTAAACGCCATCACATATTCCAACTGTTTGCCGCCAATCGGCTCGCCATACAGCAATGCCCCAGGGCGCACCATATCAAACCACCCCTCGGGCACGGCAACGGTGGTGAATGAATTGGCGGTATGCAAGGTTAATTTGCTGCGGTCCAATTTGGCAGCCTGAATCAGCCATTTGCTTTGTTCATCAAAGCGTTGCACGCCTTTTTTCACGTCTGCCACGTCTTCAACGGGGAAGTGCGTCATAATGCCTACAATGTTTAAATGCGGCAGCTTGGCAATCGCCAGCGCATCGGCTTTGCCCGATTCGGTGTCCAATGCCAAGCCGTTTCTGTCCATACCGCCTGCGTTGAGCGCAAGGTGAATGTTGAGTTTTTTGCCTTGTTTGGCGGCAGCGGCATCGGCAAGCTGGGCGGCTTTCAGGTTGCCGAACAGCTCTTCAATGTTGTATTGAAAGCCGTCTTCAATTTCGCCTAATGTGGTGGTACGCAGCCGCGCCACCGTGCCTTTGTAGCCGCTGGCACGCACCACGCGGGCTTCATCGTTGCTGGTGATGCCCACGCAGGGGATTTTGTGTTTAATGATTTGCGGCATCAACAATTCAATGCTGTTGCCATAGGCATCGCCTTTGATTACGGCGCAAATTTTTTGTTTCCCACCCAGCATTTTTTTAACGGCTTCCAAATTGCGCCCAAACGCGGCGGCATCAATTTCCAGCCAAGAATTGGCGGTTTTCAAGGAAACGGTTTCGGGCGTGGCGGGATTGCCATCGCCCAACACAGGCGCGGCTTGGGCGATGGGGGCGGCAAATGCGCTGGCAAGCGCGGCGACGATGAAGGTTTTGCGGAAAGTTGCCATGATTAACTCCTTTTATCTAGGCGGTTGAAAATAATGAGTGTACACCAAAAGGAGGAGGGATGTGAGTTTAGACTTTAATTTCAGGCTGCCTTATGGCGCGGACACAACAAGGCAGCCTGAAACTCATTTTCAGGCTGCCTCTATCACAGAACTAAATCCCCTGCGCTTTCACTTTCGCGTCCTTGTCTAATTTAGACAACGCCGACAAATACGCCCGCGTGGTCGCAATCAACACATCGGTATCCGCGCCCTGCCCGTTCACAATCTTGCCGTTTTTAGACAAGCGCACTGTGGTTTCGCCTTGGCTTTCCGTGTCTTTGGTAATCGCGTTCACCGAATACAATTCCAGCGTTGCGCCGCTGTTTGCCACGCTTTCAATCGCTTTAAACACCGCATCAACA
>CAJPSG010000063.1 GCA_905373195.1 Kingella oralis | reverse complement strand
GGGGAGCGTGAAAAAGGTCGTCTGGAAGGGTTTCAGACGACCTTTTTTATATTCATTTCCATGCTGAGACCTTTGCAAAATCCCCCCAAATCCCCTAAATGTCTTGGTGGGAATTTAGGGGATTTGGGGAATTTTGCAAAGGTCTCGGTGTACGTTCCAACAATTTCTGCAGGTCGTCTGAACCGGTGGCGAGTTCGCCTTTGGCAATGGCGGTGTAGGTGGAAACCCACGCTTCAATCTGCCAATCGGACATGTCAGGGTACGCGGTTTTGCGGCTGGCGAAAGCTTCTTCTAGGGTTTCGTTGTGGTAGCAGTATGGCGCGTTCCGGTGATGGTGAGGCTCATGGTGGGTTTTCTTTGTGTTATGGTTCGGACAGCCTGAAAAAGGTTCTTTGTTTTAGGTGCAGGCTGCTTTTTATAATTAAATTCAATCTGGTACAGCGTTGCCGATGCCCTTTAAGCAATGATATTCCCATCAGCTCAAAAAGCAGCCTGCACCCGGTTGCGGCCGGGTTAGGCGCTTATCGCACCGGCTTGAATCCACCGGTGAAGAGGATGACGGGAACCAATATCGGGCTTAACAGCAACATGCCGATTGAGCTGCCATCCAGCGGTTTGACCGAACGCTGCGTGCGGCCATTTTCATAAATCCCCAATCTGATGGGTTCGGCACGCCGGTATTGCGCCAGCAGCGCTTCGCGGTTTTCCAGCTTCACCTGCTGCCAGTTGGTGTTTGCCTCAACCGAGAGGCGGATAAACTTGCCGCTGTCCGTTTTATACACATTGAAATACTGCCGTGTATAAGAGTCGGTAATGTTTCGTGCTTCCAATTGTTTTCGGAATGCCAGCAGGCTGTCTTCACGACTTTGGCTGTACGGGTAATAGGCCTCAAGTTCAACGTGTTTTTCACTATAGTGCCACATATTAAGACGGTAATGGACGGCATCTTTGAAAATACCCGCCTGCTGCACCGCTTGGAAAATAGGTGGCAGGGTGATGCGGTATTCATTTTTGTCGGTGATGATATACATCTGCGGTTTGGTGCTGTTGCCCGTGCCCGCCTTCTCACCGTAGAACCCCAGTATGTTTTCTTGGCGCGATTTGATGCCGGTGAAGGTGTCTACCGTGCATGCACCCAACAGCAGGGCGGCAATGATGGGGAGGAGGTATTGTTTCATGGTATATCCTTTAAGGGTGGTTGATGAAGGGTTTTGGTGTGCAGGCTGCTTTTTGGGTTTCAGGTAGCTTACTGCCATTTTACTTTCCTAGCAATCCGTTTTTCTCCAAATAATCCCGAGCCACGTGTTCCGCGCTTTCGCCTTGCACTTTCACGCGGTAGTTCATCTCGCTCATTTCCGCTTCGCTGATTTTGCCGGCCAATCGGTTCAGTGCGGCCACAATTTGCGGATTTTTCGCGGCAAATTCTGCTTTCATCAGCGGCAGTGCAATGCCCGCCGCTGCGCCCTGCATCAGCCGCCCGACCAACAACACGGCAAAATGCGGCGCGAGCGCGCACAATACGGTGGCGGCGAAAAACAGCAGGTTGGCGGTTAAAAACAAGCCGCGCAGAGAAAACCGCTGTTTGAGGTAGGACGACAGCGGCACCACCAGCGCGAGCGCGAGCAGATAGCCCGTGGTCAGCCACTGCACCGTGGAAGTGCTTATCCCGAACGCCGTCATCAGCGAAGGAAAAGTAACGTTCATCGCCGTTTCGCTCACCACCCCCGACAAAGACATCAGCCCCGTGGCGATAATCGCCGCCACCAGCCGCAGGTCGTTGGTCTCCTGTTGCATGGTTTTTCTCCTATTCTGTTGTTTTAAAAAGGATAACTGTAACAAAAATCGAGCCTACTTTCACGCCGCCCTTCCCGTTAGCCTGTTTGAAACGCAAAAGGTTGTCTGAAAAATCCAATCTCTTTCGGACGACCTTCCAATATGGGGCACATAATACATTCCCTTTACCAATAATACAGCCTGAAACGCCATTGCTACGTTTCAGGCTGCCTCTTACTTCGCGTGGCTGCTACGCCTCAGCGTTGCCATCCCCGCTGCTGCTGCCCTGCTCAACGGCAACCGCATCGGCTTCATCCACCTCATCGCTTTCCGCCACAGGCTCAATGCTCACCAGTGTGGTGCCTTCGTCTAGGTTAATCAGCTTCACGCCCGCAGCGGTGCGCCCTGTTTCGCGCACTTGCTCCACTTTGGTGCGAATCAGCACGCCGCCCGATGTAATCAGCATCAAATCGTCGTTGGGCGACACCAGCGTGGCGGCGACCAAATCGCCATTGCGCTCGCCTGTGTTGATGGCGATGTTGCCCTGCCCGCCTTTGCCCTTGCGCGGATAGTCGTCAATCGGCGTGCGTTTGCCGTAGCCGTTGGCGGTGGCGGTTAAAACTTGCAAGCCGCAGTTTTCCTGCGCCACCAGCAGGCTCACGATGCGCCCGTTTTCAGGCAGCCGCATCCCGCGCAAGCCACCCGAACCGCGTCCGCTGGGGCGCACGCCGTTGCCCGATTTGGGCGCGGCGGTTTCGCTGTCGGCATCATCGTTTTCAGGCTGCATTTCGTTGTCTAACTCAGCATCATCGTCTGCGGCATCGGCTTTGCCTGCCCAATATTCGTTAAAGCGCAAGGCTTTGCCGAGGTTGGAGAACAGCATAATGTCGTCTGCGCCGCTGGTTTTTACCGCGCCAATCAAGCTGTCGCCTTCTTTGAGCGCAATGGCTTTGATGCCTTTGCTGCTCACATTCTTAAACGCAGAAAGCTGCACTTTTTTCACCATGCCCAGCGCGGTGGCGAAGAACACATATTCGTTTTCGGGGAACTCGCGCACGGGCAAAATGGCGGAAACTTTTTCGTTTTCGTCGAGCTGAATCACATTGCTAATCGGGCGGCCGCGCGAATTGCGCCCGCCCTCGGGCAGGCGGTATACCTTAATCCAATGGCAGCGGCCGAGGTTGGTGAAGCACATCAGATAATCGTGCGTGTTGGCGATGAAGAGCGTTTCAATAAAGTCTTCATCTTTGGTGGCGGCGGCTTGTTTACCACGCCCGCCGCGCCGTTGCGCTTGGTAGTCGCTGGTGGGCTGGGTTTTGATGTAGCCGCCGTGGGTGAGCGTTACCACCATGTCGCGCGGTGGGATTAAATCTTCATCGGCAATGTCGCCACCGCCAAAGGCGTTGATTTCGCTGCGCCGCTCGTCGCCAAACTGGCTTTTCATTTCCACCAATTCGTCTTCAATAATTTGGCGCACGCGTTCGGGTTTTGCCAAAATGTCTAACAAATCCACAATAATCGCCATCAATGCTTTGTATTCTTTAACGATTTCGTCTTGGTCCAGCCCGGTTAGGTTGCGCAGGCTCATGCGCAAAATGGCGCGGGCTTGCTCGTCGGACAGCCAATAACCATCGGCTTTTAGCCCACGGTTTTCAGGCAGCCATTCGGGGCGGGCTTGGGTTAAATCCAAATCGCTGCGGCCGAGCATTTCGCTTACCAAGCTGGATTGCCAAGCGCGGCCTAACAAGGCTTCGCGCGCGGCTTCCACATCAGACGAAGCCTTAATCAGCGCAATCATTTCGTCAATATTAGACAGCGCAACGGCTTTGCCCTCGGCGATATGCCCTTCGGCGCGGGCTTTTTTCAGGCGAAACAGCGTGCGGCGCGTTACCACTTCGCGGCGGTGGCGCAGAAATTCGCTCAAAATCTGTTTCAGATTAAGCAGGCGCGGCTGCCCATCCACCAGCGCAACCATGTTGATGCCAAAGGTGTCTTGCAGCTGGGTGAGTTTGTAGAGTTGATTCAGGATGACTTCGGCGTTTTCGTTGCGTTTAAGCTCAATCACGATGCGCGTGCCGTCTTTATCCGATTCGTCGCGCAGCTCGGCGATGCCTTCAATGGTTTTTTCGCGCACCAGCTCGCCAATTTTTTCCACCAGCTTGGCTTTGTTTACTTGATACGGGATTTCATCCACGATAATCGCTTCTCGCTCGCCGCCTTTGCCAATCGGTTCAAGATGCGTTTTGGCGCGCATCACCACGCGCCCGCGCCCTGTTTGATAACCTGCACGCACGCCTGTTAAGCCGTAGATGGTTGCGCCTGTGGGGAAATCGGGGGCTTTGATGATGTCTATTAATTCGTTGATGTCGGCTTCGGGTTGGTGCAGCAAGTGTAGGCAGGCTGAAATGGTGTCGCTGAGATTGTGCGGCGGGATGTTGGTTGCCATGCCCACGGCGATGCCTTCCGAACCGTTTACCAGCAGCGCGGGAAAGCGGGTGGGCAGCACCAGCGGTTCTTGCTCGCTGCCGTCGTAGTTGTCGCCGAAATTAACGGTTTCTTCTTCTATATCGGCGAGCATTTCGTGGGCGATTTTTGCCATGCGGATTTCGGTGTAACGCATGGCGGCGGCGGCATCGCCATCTACTGAGCCGAAGTTGCCTTGCCCATCCACCAGCATATAGCGTAGCGAAAAGGGTTGCGCCATGCGCACGATGGTTTGATACACGGCGGAATCGCCATGCGGGTGGTATTTACCGATTACATCGCCGACCACGCGGGCGGATTTTTTATACGCGCTGTTCCAGTTGTTTTTCAGCTCGTGCATGGCAAACAGCACGCGGCGGTGCACGGGCTTCAAGCCGTCGCGCACATCGGGCAGCGCACGCCCGACAATCACGGACATGGCGTAATCCAAATAGGATTTTTTCATTTCGTCTTCTAGGCTGACGGCGATGGTTTCTTTGGCGAATTGATGGTCGTTTGAGTGGGTCATGTGAGGGTTTTGATGGGGTCAAAAAAGGGGGTAATTTTACCATGAAATGCGGGGGTTAGGCTGCCTGAAAAGCGCAAAAAAGCGATTACTGTGAGATGGCAATCGCTTGATTTATTAACGTTACGATACCGCAGGATAAGGCGCTTGATACAGCTCTCGCAGATACTCTTCACGCTGTTTCATATACCTTGCTTTGCAAAACGCAATATCCACAGGAACATGAGATGATGTGAAATGCGTATCTGCTGGCTCACAGTCAAAATTAGTTCATTTTTCCCATAGCCGTTGAGACTGCATAAAATGCTTCTGCTAATTATTTGGCATTTCATGCAATTTCGACCATACTTGCTGACGAGTAAACGTCAGTTTGTGTGCCATCTGCTCGTGATAATGAAAGGCGCATTTGGCTTGCTGAAAGCTAGGCTCAGGAAAGGCAGCACAAGGGGGGCATGAGCGGTTAGGGAGAATAGGGCGAGTAACAAGGGAAGAATGGGTTTCATATTTGAAATTTAACTTTCAGGAAATCCGTTATCCCACTTGGAAATGATTGGTCTACCTTTGCATAAAATATCCACAGAACGCCATTTAAAATTTTCTCTATTATTGGAATCTTTAATATCATTAATAATTTCAAAAACTTCAACACCACTACCTGTGTAGTCTGTGTATTCATCTCCCTTTACATCATCTGGAAGGCTTAGATATATACTCGGATTGTGATTTTCATAAACAGAGTAAACATAATTACCGTTCCTAAAAAATGAGCGAATATTTAAATCATACATCCACCCATAAATAAACACTGCTCGTTTTTGTTCAGCTAGTAACTGTTCTCGTGATCTTGTAACTGTCATTTCAGGAATATTATTTTTACCGAACCAATAAGTGAAGTTGTTACCATTTTTTGTAATCAAAATCTGCTTATTATTGGTTGTTTTACATGAAAAAACGACATTGTCAGGATAACGTTTCTTAGCAGCTGCATAGGTTGGGATTACGCATCCACATAGAAATAAAGTGATTAAGCGTTTCATTTTGAGCTCTCTATATTCTTGTTTAAAAGGCAAGATGGAGAAATAAACTCTATCTTGCCAAAATACTTATTACTTATCTATTTAGGCAAAACAATTTTTCCTTTTCCATTAAGGTAAAGTTGAGAAAGTCTTACTACTTTTGGGACGGCATCCCCATTATTGACTACATTTCTTGCACCTTTAAAGTCTCCTTTTAAAGCTGCTTTGCTTGCTGCACCATTTTTATGTTTTTTCCAAAACCATGCTGCTGCTTGTGCTGCTAATTTAGGATCTTTGGCAACTAATTCAGGGTTGTTTACAATATATCGGGTCGCTTAATATACTTAGAAAATTCTTGATAGTTTCCTTTTCCTGTTAGATGTATTCCACCCATGCCTCTATATTTCCAACCATCTCCTTTTTCCATATTCCCATTTTTATGGTTATACATAATATTGAGTTTATCTTCCCAAGATAATTTATCAAAAGCTGCCTGAGCTTCTTTTGGGTCAGGGTGCTGAGCAAGCCATGCTTGAATATTGCTTTGTCTAACCATTTCTCGCCATCGTTTCAACGAATGATTTGGATTTTCTTCCATATAGGCTAATTCTTGGGTTTCATGTTCAACATTCACAAGAAAACCTGCTACGTCATTCTTCTCTTTAATACCATACTCAATCATTGCTGCTTTTAGCTCGCGTAGAAACTGATCAATTGGAAATGCCAGCGTCCGTTTGTAGGATTTGGAATTTTCTGGTGTGGGTTTTACAGGTTTTTTTGCTTCTGCAATCTTCACCGTTACCGTTTTGCTCTTAGAAGGATCACATTTCCCTGTTGCTTTAATGATATAGTCG
>CAJPSG010000062.1 GCA_905373195.1 Kingella oralis | reverse complement strand
AAAAGTTGTTGTAAAACAATTTATTGGAGTTTCGTAACAGGGTTTTGTAACGTTATGATTGCTTAAAATTTGTGCAGCTATTTTTTTGAAATGGAAATAGGGGGTTAGCAGGGCACGTCAAAATTTATCCACAAATTTTGTGGGCGATTTTGCTTATTGCTGTGTGATTTACTTCCACTCATCAACATTGATTTTCTCACGCGCATCAAATTTACCCATTTGAGATTGAATTACTCCACTTTTAGGTTGTTGTGGCTGGTGAGCAGGTTGAGCGGTTTCGGATAGTGTGGATTTTGCCTTTTTGTCGCGGTTAATAAAGCGGCTTAATGTTCTCTTGCTGACAATAAACCCATGCTTTTCAGAAAGATAACGCAGAACATCGTTATCGGTAAAACCTAAACTCTTTAACTCATCAATATCGCTCGCAAACCTATCCAACTTTCTTGTTTTTCGGCTCGCTGTGTTTTCAGCAATAAATTCTTGTAAAAGGGTATTTGTGCTATTCGTCATATTTTCTTACTCCAAAATACAATCCGCATAATTATGCCAATACCAGACATAATAAGCAAGATAAAGACTAAAATAGCTGATTTGATAGACAGATAACTAGACTAATGTAGCCTATATGAGTAACTAAATAAAGAGCATAAGCGTTAATTTATGCCTATTTTTGAATAAATCAACCTAATTTAGAAAATAGAGGACATATTTAAGGACAAATCAAAAGACTATTTAAACCTAATAAAGACTATCATTTGTCATATTTAACGACATATTTCATAAAATAACCCAAACTTTCCGCTTTCCGTGTTCCTTCCCTTTCAAAATTCCCAATCTCTCCCGAGTAAAACGTATTTTTATACTAGACGCAGGATAGGCTTTCGCCGACAAAACACCGTGTTTTGTCATTCCGCCCAAAGGCGGAAACGCTGCGCTGGGCTGTAAGTTTGCCATCTCTTTGTCAAAGTGATGGCATTTGGTGGCGAATGTGTAATGGCAAAAAGCCCGTAGCCACTCCCAATATTTGAGAGCGGCTACGGGCTTATTTTTGCTTGATGCGTAAAAGGTCTTGTTGAAATGAAAACTTTGCCAGCAAATTATTTTTCAGCCAAATACAGAAGCTGCATGACCATAATGCTGTGATACATACTGCATCAGCTTAAATGCGTCTGTTGCATCTGTTAGATAAATATCAGCGTCCGATACCAAGGGGGCATTTTCTGTTAAATAGTCCGACCAAGAATACTGTGTATCAGGGATTAAGGTAAGTGCCAATGTGCCTTTGTTGCCAACAAAGTCCATTGTAAAAAAACACCCATCCAAACGGCGATAACTGTGGCAGTTTATGGCTGTGATTGTGCCTAAATGCTTATCAAGATACGCAAATAGTTCTGTGAGCTTTTTTTGTCCGTATGCGGTGGGTTGGCAATTTAGGTTATTGGTAAAAAGATAGATGGGGTGGTTTGAATTGTGTTGCATACCAATTGTCTTTGTTAAATTAAGCATTTTGCTAGCCTAAAAGCAGCCTGAAACCCCAAATCTAGGGTTTCAGGCTGCTTTTACATGGCGTTGTGAAAGAAGTTGGGTTTTGTTTTATCCGTTGCTATTCGTCCAACCACCCGCCGACGTAACCAATTCGTTAATCAGCTTGGGCAGATGAATTGCCATCAGTAGTTGGAGAAAGTGGTGGCGGTTGAAATCATCGCCTTGTGGTTTGGTGCAGGAAACAAGGTCTGCGGTATAACGCAAGCGACGCAGGGTAAAATCTTGGTTGAGGATGAAATCAATTTGGTTTTGCCATGTTAAGCCAAGCTGGGTTGCGGTTTTGCCATGTTGCACCAGTTGGGTAATTTCATTGGCGGATAGATTTTGTTTGCTGGCTTTAATGGTCGCTCCGTCCTGATTGTTGGGGCTGTCTTTAAGCGTACTGTCGCTGTCTAGGGCAAAATTGCCATCTGCTTCGCCGCGTTGTAACCAATCGGTCATCAGTTGAGTAAGCGGCTGTTGTGTTTTGGGATAAATCGCATCTAGTCCGCCAATTGCCTCGCGCAGTTTGGCTAACAGGTTTTCGGCGATTTTGGGGCTGGCATCAATCAAAATCAGTGAATGGACGTAATCAAGCAGGGCGTAGGTATGGCTGCTTTTGGTAAAGGCTTGGGGGAGCAGTTGGTCAATTAGCGTGTCGCGCAGTTCTTGTTTTTCGCGTCTGCCTACATGGCGTTTTTCGCTGGCTTCTATGTTGGCAATGCGTGGGTTAAGTTGAGAGACAATGACGCTGGGCGGTAATACTTTGTCTTCACGGTTGAGCCGAATGGCAACGCTATCGCCTGCCAGTGAAACAAAATCGGGGTGATGTTCGTTGGGTGGGGCAAAGCCCTCGCTAAACCAGTCTAGGCTCAAACAAGGAGAAAAGGGCAGTCGTGTGAGCTGTTGGGCAAGCGTGTGGGGTTGGGGTAGTTCTTGGGTGATGCGGTAAAACGTAAGGTGTTTGAATAGCATGGTTAATATTCCATATCGGTATCTTGTTCATTTTCGGTTTGTAGTTTGTTGGGGCGGTAAGGGGATGGAATGCGTCCATTTGGAGCTTGACCAGTTTGCGTGCTGGGTTCGCTTTGCTCATTTTCAGGCTGCCTGAAAGTGGGTTTGGGTGTTGCGGGTGGCTCGGTTTTTTGGACGGATTTATCCATTTGGGTTTTCAGGCTGCGGTAGTCTTGTTCGGCTTGGGTTTCCAAACTTTGCGCGTCTAATTGCTGTTTGAGTTTGCTCATCAAGCGGGCTTCGGTTTTGTAGCCTTGTTGGTATACAGCGCACGGGCAATTTGGGCGTATTCTTGGCTGATTTTTTGCCGTGTGTTGTTGGCTTTTTGTTGAAAAGGATGAATGGGTGCGCGTCCTGTTTGTTGTGCTTGGCGTACTTCGTGTTCCCATGCGTCTAACTCGTGGCGGTAGTGTTCGGGTTGGGCTTGTTTGTAGGCAAAGGGCGCGTTTGGGCTGCGGTTTTCTTGAATGGCGGCGGTCAATTCCTGTTGCCAGCTTTTGACGATTTCGGGTTCTACGTCGCGCTGTTTGATGGCGCGAACGACGCCGCTTTCGGCTTTTTGGGTTTTGCCGCGATGTTTGCGTTGGGTGGCGGCGCATTGCACCCCCTCATCGCGCAGTCGTTCGGCAAAATGAACACGCCATTCAAATAAATCGTTTTTGCGTGGATTGATGCGGTTGCCCATGTTGTCGCGCACCAACACACTGAGATGAACGTGCGGATGCGGTGGTTCACCCTCGCGCTCGGATTCGTGGTGTAGGGCTAGGGCGTATTGGTGGTGTGCAAAACGCTCGGCAGCAAAGGCGCGGGCAGCGTTTAATACTTTGTCGGGGTTGGTGCCTGCGGGCATGGATAGAACAATATTGATGGCTTCGCGGTGGGGCGATTCTTCGGTAATACCAAGATTTTTGAGTTTGGTTAGATGTGCTTTGATTTGCTGTTTGTTGGTCAGCTTTTCACCTGTGTTGGTTTCTATGGGTACTTCGCCATTGCGTGAAATGTAATCCAAATGATTGCGGATGCCGTGCAAACCTTTGGAGTTTTGGCTAAATCGTTTGGGGATTTTAACCATCACTTCGGGGTGGCGTTTGGCAGCAGCGGTGAGATTGCGTAATCCGAAACCTGTTTTTAAGCCTTTGTGGCTGCCTGATTTGAGGTAAATAGGGTTTTCTTTTGGGTGAACAGCGCGGGTTTTATAGCCAAGAAACCAGTCGTCTATGTTGCGGTGTAGGCTCATGGGGTGTCCTTTTTGAGTACAAAAGAAAGGCAGCCTGAAACGTGGGGAAGACGTTTTCAGGCTGCCTGAAATAATGGGTTGGGTTATTGCTGTTTGCGTTTGCGGTGGGTGAGTAATACGGTTCCGACTGTGTTCATGTGTTGGTGAATCAGGTTTTGTAGTGCGGTGATGTTTTGTGCGGTGAGCGAAACGCTTTCGCCTGCGTTGAGATGGCGGGCAATTTGGTTAAGATTGCTGCCTATCATGGCAAGTTGACTGTTGGATTGGTAGAGCGCGGTGGCTTCGTTGTCGGTGAGCAGGGGGTAGCGGTCTATGTGGCTGGCAATAATGGCTAGGGCATAGCGGTTGGCGGTCATTTTGCCGCGCTTGGCGTGTTCGGTAAGGTAGGTGGCGATTTTGGGGGAGAGTTTGAGTTCTAGGCGGGTATTTTGTTGTTTAGGAGTGGATTCAGCGGTTGGCTGGGGCGTATTGTCTAATTGAGCAAGCAACAGTTGCCGTGCAAAGGCAGATAGGCTGGCTTTGCCTGTTTTTTGAAACGCAATTTGTTTGAGTTGTTTAATTTGCTCTGTTGTTAAGCCATAAATATCTATTTTTGCGGTCATCTGAATATCCTCGGGTTAGAGGCAGCCTGAAAGCGATTTTCAGGCTGCCTTGGCTGGTTAATCACCTATCTCCACGCCATCATCGCCTTGCTCGTGTTGCTGATTAGAGCGACTTGGGCTAACCGTATGGCTTGGACTAGGCTTAGTTTCCTGCTTTGGGTGTTCTGCATTGTGCAATTTTCCTCCTTTGATGTCATTTGCCGTCTCTTCATAATGCCGTCGCCAAAACTCATCTTGCTCGGCGAGTGGATAACGGTTAATCACGCGCGCAAGCCGTTTTTCTATATCTTGCAAGCGCAATCTCTCGTCTTTGTGCAGCGTTTCTACTTTTTGCAAATACACGCTGCGAGCAGAATCCAGCTCAGGATTAAAGGATTGAGCGGGCTTGCTTTGTTCGGCGATGGCTTGTCCTTTCAGGCTGCTTTGTTGAATACTTGCATGGGCAGCTTGATGGTGCATTTGGCTAGCAGCAACACGCTCTTGGGGCGTATCTGCCAAGGCTTGCGCTTTATCAGCAGCAGAATGCAGCGCAGCAGAAACATCAGGCATAGGCGGCAAGCTGGCTTTGGGGGCATCATCAAACAGACTGCCTGCGTTTTGCTCATCTATTGTGGTGGTTGGCGCAGGTTGTGGTTCATGCTTGGGTATTTTGCTGTCCAACTGTTGAGATGGCTCGGGCTGTGCTTTATCTTGCTGCGCCGCCTTATTTATTTCAGGCTGATGCTGCGCTTCAATGCTGTTGCGATAGCGGCTTTCCAGCAAATAATCCCGTTTGGCAATATCCTCTTTGGTGGGCTTATAGCCTGTGGTTTTAATGCCCCGCAATTCGGCTTCTAGCCATACTTGTTGCTTAAATGCCAAACTGCCCGAAATCTTGATGCTGTCCCAATTTTTGGCTTGGGCGGTATCCAGCATATCGTTGATGATTTGCGGGTTGGTCTGCGCGGTATTGAGCTTTTTGCCCTTGTCTTCAAACATCACGGTTTGATGGTTTTTGAAGTCAAGATATTTACCCTCCATGCGGATATAGCGGTCGGCTAGTCCTTTGGGTGTTTCGTAATCCAAATCCAAAATAGGTTTAGGCTTTTGATAGGGGGATGCCTCGGGCGTGTTGTGTGGCTCTGTGCTTTCAGGGGCATCTCGTTCGGCTTGTTGAGCAGAATTGGACTGCACAATGCGTTCGGCAGCCGCATTACTTGCTAAATCTGTGGCAACACTGGCAGCGGTTTTTGCCATACTGCTGCTTGGTATAGCAACATCTAACGCAACATCAGCAGCCATGCCTATTGCTGCACCAACGGCGGCTTCTTGGGTAAATTGCTGCGCCGCCTCAATCCGCTCTTTCTCCTTGGCACGACGCAGGTTCTCTTGCACTTCGGCAGCTGAAATGGTTTCAAGCTGCGGTTGAGCTTCGGTGGGTTGAGTTGGACTTGGCGACTGTTCTTGCGTCATACCGTCAAATTCAATGCTGTTTTCAACGGCTTGGGGGTTCAGATGGGTTCATATTGCTTTCCTGTTGGTTTGGACTTTGCAATGGCTCGCTTTGTGCGTTTTGGCTTCGCCGAAACTCGCCATGCTCGTTTTCAGGCTGCCTGAAATGGCTTTGCGCCTGTTGCTCATACTGTTGCACGCGCTCCATCATGCCATCCACATCTTGAATGGGAAATTTTTGCAGATGCAGTTCAACATGGGGAGAAGCGTGTGAAACAGTAGCTTCGTTGGGCGATAGGGTAATGCGGATGGTGTCATCACCGATGCTTTTCGCCCACATCGTGCCATCGGCAGAGGGCTCATACCCTTGCTGTTGTAAGCCTTGGCTTAAATGATATTTGCTTGTTTCCTGCCTGATGGTGGTTTTTCCACATCGCTGTGCTCAAACGGCATATTGAATGCAGCTTGTTCAGCAAATCGGTTGAATACGCGAGCGGCTACGGGCGGGGGAACATCACGGGCATCTACATCAAACACGGTATTCCAACCACTTTCTAGGGCAAGATAGCGATGGCTTCCGTCAAAACGGGCATGGAGGGTTAAATTGCCATCAGGATTAAGCGCACTACCCATAGGATTGGCGTTTGCATAGGTTTTGCTGGCGGATTGAGTGTCGGTGATTGTCCAGTCGTATTGATGAGCAAGTTGGGTCAGGATTTGTTCGGAATAATGGGGCTGAGATGTTTCAAACTGCCCAACGGTTTGTGTTTCTGTTGGTTCAGAAACAGCAACAGCCGCGTTATCGGCGGCTGTGGGTTGGGATGGTTGAGGCTGGTTT
>CAJPSG010000061.1 GCA_905373195.1 Kingella oralis | reverse complement strand
GGCGCGCCAATCTGCTTGGCTTGCTGCTCCGCCTGCGCCAAGTCTTTTGCCGCCCAAATCGCTTCGGCAGCCACGCGATTGGCTCGCCGCGCCGCACGATAACGCACAGCACGCAGCAAAATCAGCACCCAAGTTGTGATACTCATTGCAATCAAGCACAAAAATACACCAATCAAAACAGCGTCGCCGCTTTTAAAAACTAGTCCTAAATTCATTCGTTTACTTCCATAAGTGATTAAAAAAACATTTGCTTTCAGGCAGCCTGAAAACTATTCGATCAGCTTAAAGGTGAACTGCGTATAAAACTCCGTTGAAACGGGTTCGCCATCAATTTTCTTGGGCTGATAACTTGCCGACTTCGCCGCGCGCTTGCCCGCGTTATCCAATATCGTCGAGCCGCTAGACTTGGTTACCTTCACTTCCATAACCTTACCCGCAGCGCTCACCAGCACCGAAAGTTTCACCACACCCGAATCGCCTTTTTCCTGCGCCACGCGTGGATAAGGCGGATTCGGCAAGCTGATATAGCCACCATCGGCCACGACACCGCTGCCCCCGCTATTAGATGGTTTGGCTCCTTCTCCTTTCTTGCCATGACCATCGCTATTTTTATCCCCTGCCCCATTTTGCGGCACTTTGCTGTCCACCGATGAACCGCCGCCGCCCGTGCCATTGGGCGAACGATTTGCTGCATCTTTGTTTGCCACCGCGCCGCTGTTGCTAGACGACGGATTAGCATTGGCAGAGGGCGCAGCAGCAGGTTTTGGCTGTTCCACCGCTTTTTCAGGCTGCGGTTGCACCACAGGTTTGGGTGGTTGTTTAACAGGCTCGGGTTTGATTTCACGCTTGGGCGGCTCAACCACTTTTTCAGGCTGCCTAAAATCCGCAGGCTTATCATTGCGCACCACCGCCGCCACTTTCGGCTGTTCCACCACCTTCGGCTTCGGCTCAGGTTTGGGCTTAGGCTCGGGCTTGGGTTCAACTTTCGGTTCAGGCTTGGGCGGTTCGGCAGGCGGCTGTGGTTTAGGCGGCTCTGCCTGCTCCATAGGCGCAGGCGCACCATCGCCCAACGGTTTATCATCGCCCTCCACCGAGCCCAAATCCACAAATGCCATCGCATCCGCGTCCACAGGCTCAGGCGGCTTAAAACCATTCCACGATAAAGCAATAACGCCAGCGTGTAATAAAGTAACCAAAGCAATTACCGCTGGCTTCAAAAAAGGATTATTTTTCATCATCCCGTAATTTTAATGCAAACGATTAGCATTTGGCTAGACAATTTTGACAACATAAAATTACAAAACGCCAACAGGCAGCCTGAAAAAAGCAACACAGCTTAACCATTCTTTGCACAGCATCACCCCATCGTTTATAATCAGTCGCATTTCAACCCTATCAGCTAAGGAAAACAAAATGGCAGATTTCAACAAAATCTTAGACGCAGGCGACGTGGATAACGGCATCATCAATGTAGTCATTGAAATCCCCGAAGGCAGCGCACACAAAATTGAATGGGACAGAAAAAACGCCCTGATGAAACTAGACCGCGTAGAACCGCAAATCTTCGCCAAGCCCACCAACTACGGCTTCATCCCCCAAACCCTAGACGAAGATGGCGACGAGCTAGACGCGCTTATCATCACACGCACACCCTTGCCCACAGGCATTTACATGGAAGCGCGTGTAATCGGCGTAATGAAATTTGTGGACGATGGCGAAGTGGACGACAAAATCGTCGTTGTGCCCGCCGATGACCGCGACACAGGCAACACCATCCAAACCCTAGCCGACTTGTCCGCCCAACTCATCAAACAAATTGAATTTCACTTCAACCACTACAAAGACCTGAAAAAAGCAGGCACAACCAAAGTAGAACACTGGGGCGACATAGAAGAAGCCAAACAAGTTATCCGCGAATCGCAAGAACGCTGGAAAAAACAATAAAACCGTTTTCAGGCTGCCTAACACATACTATTGATATAGGCAGCCTGAAAATCAACATTCACATTTCAAATCAAAATTCTTAGCACCGCTACACACAACATCAAAAAACAGTTTAACAAAGTGCCAAAAAACGTTAGTTTTATTTAACATGCCAGAAACGACTATCCAAGACAGCGACGCCGAAGTCCGCAATCTCGCCTTGCCGCCCCATTCCATAGAAGCCGAGCAATCCCTGCTAGGCGGCTTGATGCTTGAAAACAGTGCCTACGACCGCATCGCCGACATCCTCGCCGAAGACGATTTCTATCGCCACGAACACAAACTCATCTACCGCGCCATTTCAACGCTCATCAACGAAAGTCGCCCCGCCGACATCGTTACCGTGCAAGAAGCATTAGAGCGCAGCGACCAGCTCACCCACGCAGGCGGGTTTGACTACCTGCTTACCTTGGCGCAAAGCACCCCATCCGCTGCCAACATCCGCCGCTATGCCGAAATTGTCCGCGAACGCTCCATCATCCGCCAACTTGCCGAGACTGGAACAGAAATTGCTAGAAATGCCTATAATCCGCAAGGAAAAAGCGCGGAACAACTGCTAGACGAAGCCGAAAATCAAGTCTTCCAAATCGCCGAAAGTACAGCAAAATCCAAGCAAGGCTTCCTAGAAATGCCTGATTTGCTTCAACAAAACATTGAACGCATTGACATGCTGTACCAACGCGATAACCCCGATGAAGTAACAGGCATCGCCACAGGTTTTACCGATTTGGACAGGATGACATCAGGCTTGCAAGCAGGCGATTTAGTTATCGTGGCAGGGCGACCCTCAATGGGCAAAACCGCATTTGCCATCAACATCGCCGAACACGTTGCCATTAGCGGCAAACGCCCCGTTGCCGTATTCTCAATGGAAATGGGTGGCACGCAACTAGTGATGCGAATGTTAAGCTCCGTAGGACGGCTTGACCAAAGCGTTTTAAAAAACGGCAGCCTGAAAGACGAACATTGGGAACGATTAAACGAAGCCGTCGCCAAACTAACTGATGCGCCTATCTTTATTGATGAAACCGCAGGATTAAGCGCATTAGAACTACGCGCCCGCGCAAGGCGGCTCGCTAGGCGATTCAAAAACCAATTAGGCTTAATCGTTATTGACTATCTGCAACTGATGTCAGGCTCGGGGCGCAGCGATAATCGCGCATCAGAATTAGGCGAAATTTCACGCTCGCTCAAAGCACTCGCCAAAGAATTACAAGTTCCCGTTATCGCGTTATCACAATTATCGCGAACCGTAGAACAACGCACAGATAAACGCCCCATGATGTCGGATTTACGCGAATCAGGCGCGATTGAACAAGATGCTGATTTAATTATGTTTATGTTCCGCGACGAGTATTACACCAAAGAACAAAGCCAATTTAAAGGGCTGGCAGAATGCATTATCGGTAAACATCGCAACGGACCAACAGGGCGTATATTTCTAACCTTTATGGGACAATTTACTCGTTTTGAAAATGCCGCCTACATCCCAGAATCAGCAAGCAACACAGAATAATTGATTAACCATCCTTAATTTGAGTTAAAACTATGCCACACGATAAAAGAGTACAAGGGTTTACCCTGTTAGAACTAATGGTTACCGTTGCCATTATGGCAATCATGGCAGCTATTGCTTTTCCTAGTATGCGCGATTTCGTTTCCAATTCGCGCTTAGTGAATCGTTCAGAGCAAATTGCTAATGCGTTCCGCTTTGCAAGAACCGAAGCTGTTCGCATGAATACCCCTGTTTTGCTGTGTGGTGTTCTGATTAGAAAAGATGGGCGTCCTACTGGCGTTTGTGATGAAACAAAAATTAGTGATGGTATTTTGATTTTTGCGGATAAAGATAGAAATGGGCAATATGATGCCAAAATAGACTCTGCGCTCAGAACCATCACATTAAATGGTCCTAATATTGCAGCGGGCAACAAAATAAGCGTAACCACTCAGACTTGCGACCTTGCAGGTACTGTTTGTAGCACATCTCCGTCTAATACATTCGTTTTTTTACCTAATGGTTTCTTTGGCTACAAAAAAAATGCAGCGGCTTCTACTGCAACAGACTACACAACTTTTGTTGCACAAAATGAATTTGGCTCAAAATACATCCGATTGGCGGTCAAAGATGCGAGCAGAGAAACTTCTCCTGTTAGATATACATTGATTACACCAACAGGAAATGCAGCAACGTGCAGTCCTTCTGCCTCCGCAAAAGATGTGCTATCAGGTGATTTGGTTAAGTTTTGTACTAAATAAGATTAATTTTTCTTGGATTTAAACCATGATTTCAAAAAAAATACGCACTCCTGCTTTTGTACAAAAGCAAAATATTCAGGGTTCAACACTTATTGAAGTGATTGTTTCTGTTATCTTGCTAACCTTGGGTTTGCTTGCACTTATGGCAACTCAACTACGTTCTGTTTCTGGCTTAACTGAAGCTGAAAACAAAAGCCTTGTTTCACAAAGCACAGAAGCTCTAGCAGAGTCTATGCTGATGAATGCCACTTTAACTAAAACAACTGGTAGAGATTATTCGCATAACTATGCATCTTATATTACTAGCCCCAAAAAAATTACAGGGGCTACTCAGTTCTTGCCAACAGCGGGTACTGAATATACAAAAGCTTCAATAGCAAATGAATATAAACAACAATTCGAATATGAGTTATACAACAATCTTATTAAACCAGAATCTTCTACTGTCTCTTCTGTTAGCTATACTATTTGTTTGGATAAGGAAGAACCTGAGCAACCCACTTTGGATACTTCGGGAAGAATGAATGCTAACTGCAAATCTGGTGGTACTTATACAGCCATTAAAGTAGCATGGCGTTCCGAAAGCACAAAAAATCGCTTTAATGATTACAGCTATGTATTACGAGTAGCAAACTAAGCAATGAGTAAAGGTTTTAATATGAAAACAATGCAAAATCGTTCATTCCTGTCTTCTCGTAAAAATTCAGGTTTTACTTTAATGGAGTTTTTGGTTGCTAGTGCATTAGCAATGATTGTAATCAGTGCTGCTGGTAGTACCTATTTCATCACGCGCAAACTTAGTAGCAATGCGCAAAAACGTTTAGATACACAACAAAATTTGCGTAATGCAGCTTCAAGTATTACTCGCGATGCGCGTAATACAGGTTCATTTGGTTGTTATAGTTCTACCAATATCAGCAGCAATCATAAATTTGAGTTTAATGATTTCGCAGACGCTGAGAAAAAACTTATTGCGATTACAAATGATGCTGATGGTAGTGGTCAATATAGTGGATTCGGTATAAAAGTTTTAGAATCAGGTACAGACTTTGCCGCAGCAGGTATTACCACAACAGGTTTATCTAATATAAGAGGTGGCGTTCTTTTTGTTTATGGTAAGGATTCAGCAGGCGTTGCTATTGACGATGCAACTGGTAGTGCTGAAATTTCGGGCAGACAACAATTACCTGACTTAAATCAGTCTATCGCTGCAGATTCATCAAGAGCAAAAAATACGCTTGTAATGAGTAGCTGCTCTTATGCATTCGCGACACATGCAACAGACCAAAATCCAAGAAGCTTCAAATTAGATAACATGGCTGCTAAGAGTACCAACTTAGGCGCAAATAAGGGAGAATTTACATTAAGTAAACTATATGCTGCCGCATATATCGTTGCGACCATCAATAATATACCAAGTTTATTACGCTATGATTTAAATGCCGAAGGAAAATGGCAGGGACCTCAATTATTAGCTCAAAATGTAACAGACATTAAATCACAATTTGTCTATACAAAAGATTGCAAAAACGATTCCAATGATACAAACGACCATAACAAAGAAAAATTTATTTTTACAGACAATAAACTAACTATTGATGGCAATCTAAAAGGTTTACCTGTTGGTTTAAGGCTAACACTTAACTACAGATATTCTGGCACAACAACCGATACCCCATATATTATTAATGCGACTATTCGTGCTGGTAACGTATGTTCTACGACTTTCCCCGCATAAAATATTCATTTAGGAGTAAACATGAAGAACAAATATAGTCAAGGTGGTTTTTCCTTGTTCATTGTCATGGTAATTATGTTGGTTATCGCGTTGCTGGTTATTGCAACAAGCCAATCATCAAATACCGAAATGCGGATGAGTACAAATGAAGCAGATAGGAAATATGCTCTTTCTCTTGCTGAACAGGGTTTGCGAGATGCAGAATCCATCATTAAAGGCTGGTCAAACTCATCTAGCAAAACAGGGGCAACTGCTACTAATATTACTTTTAGAGCTGATTGCGATAAAGGGTTATGCGCTCCTGCAAAAGATACTTATAAAGTAGATAGCCGAGATTTATTATTTAAGTATGATCCAAGTGATACACAGTCTCCAGTACCTGCTTGGGAACGTTGCCAGTCCAACGTAAACACTAGATGTGAAATCAATAAAGCATCTGTATTGGATAAAGGTTGCGAAAACAAAACTTGCAAAGTAGTAACAGGTACTGAGACTCGCTACATTATTGAATACTTAGGCAGTAAAACAGATGCGAAACTAGGCTATGTAGATTTCTTCCGTGTAACATCGCGTGCTCATGGTAATAATAAAGATACAGTTGTTACGTTGCAAACTTATCTTGAATTATTGAATAAACAATAAGGTGGCCTAAAATGAATAAAAATAGAATTTTTGGCTATACGCTTCTTGAACTAATGAAAGCATTTGCTGTTTAGCTTCTGCTAAGTTTGC
>CAJPSG010000060.1 GCA_905373195.1 Kingella oralis | reverse complement strand
TTCCCGCACACACCACCCCATGCCCCCCGTTACCCTGTTTACCCTGTTTCTGCTCGGCTTTTTCGGCGGCACGCATTGCATCGCCATGTGCGGCGGGCTGTCCACCGCGTTCGCCTTGCAACTGCCGTCCCACATTAAACGCCCTTGGCTCATTATTCTGCTCAATCTAGGCAGGCTCACCAGCTACACCCTTATCGGCACGCTGATGGGCGCGCTTTCGCAGCTCGGCAGCACCCTCGCCCACACCCACGCCCTGCAACTTATCCTCGCCGCCCTCGCCAACCTGCTGCTGCTGTTCACAGGGCTGTATCTCGCCAACATCCTTGCGTGGGCAGCCAAAATTGAACACATCGGGCGACCCATCTGGCAACGGCTCAACCCGCTGCTAAACAAACTCCTACCCATCCAAAGCCTGCCCGCCTGCTTCGGCGCAGGGATGCTGTGGGGCTGGCTGCCCTGCGGCTTGGTGTACAACGCCTCGCTTTACGCGCTGGGCAGCAGCTCCGCACTGTGGGGCGGCTTGTATTTACTCGCCTTTGGGCTGGGCACGCTGCCCAATCTTATCGCCGCAGGGCTGTTCGCCGCCCAACTGCGCACGCTGTTGCAAAAGAAAGGGCTGCGGCTGATGGCAGGCTTGCTGGTGAGCGCGTGGGCGGTTATCCAGCTTGCCCGTGTGATGACACAATTTTAGGCAGCCTGAAAACGAGTAAAGCGCAGTTTAGCAGGGCTAAAACAATAAAGCCTATTAAGCCGTTTCAGGCTGCCTCAATTAAGCACACTAAAAGGCAGCCTGAAAGCTAATAGAGGGGCGATGACTCGTTGCCAAATAGCGCAGCGGATAGAACGGCAACACGTTGGCAAATAACCGCAAGCCACCCATGCCTATTAAATACATTTTCAGGCTGCCTATTGCACAACCGCAAAGGCAGCCTGAAAAGCAAAAAACCAGCAAACACGTTCGCTTCGTTGAAATACGCTTTACCCATTTTCAGGCTGCCTCACACAGCCGCAATAGGCAGCCTGAAAAATAAAAACCACCCGCTAAACTAAGCAGGTGGTTTTTCTTGTGCACTCGGCTTACCAGAGTTTTGGTAGTGGTTTGTTTTAATCGTCCTCTTGCGCCCCGAGTTGCAGATAGTTTTCAATGCCCATGCTGGCAATCAACTCCTGCTGAGTTTCCAACCAATCAATGCGTTCCTCGTTTTCAAACTTCTGTTCTTCCAACAAATCACGCGAAACATAATCCTGATGCGCCTCGCAAACCGCAATCGCCGCCATCAGCGCATCATGTTTTTCATATTCTTTTTTCAAATCGCAATCAATAATTTCCGCAGGCGATTCGCCAATCAGCAATTTGCCCAACTCTTGCAAATTAGGCAAACCTTCCAGCAGCAACACACGCTCAATAATCGCATCCGCCGCCTTCATCTCTTTAATGGAACGCTTATAAAAATTGCAACCCAATTCCTCCAAGCCCCAATTTTTCAAAATGCGCGCGTGCAGAAAATATTGGTTAATCGTAACCAGCAGCAAACCCAAATTCTTATTCAGGTGCTGGATAACTTGACGGTCTCCTTGCATCGCCTAATCCTTACACTTGGCTTTGCAAGTAATTTTGCTCGCCCATCATCGTAATCAAGCGAAGCTGTTGTTCCAGCCAGTGCGCGTGGTCTTCTTCGGTGTCTTTCAACTGCCCCACCATCAATTCACGGGTAACATAATCCTGTTTTTCTTCGCACAATTTAATGCCTTTTTTCAACGCCGCGCGAACGTGCAATTCGGTTGCCAAATCCGCTTCCAAGCATTCTTTCACCGTTGTGCCAATGTTCAAGCCATCGGGAGTCATTTTAGGCGTGCCACCCAGCATCAAAATACGGCGGATAAAATCTTCCGCGTGCTGCGTTTCTTCTTCCATTTCGTGATTCAAACGCTCAAACAACTTGTTGTAGCCCCATTCGGCATACATACGCGAGTGAATAAAATATTGGTCGCGAGCAGCCAATTCGCCTGCCAACAACTCGTTCATATAAGCCAAAACTTCTTTATCGCCTTGCATATTTATTTTCCTTGTAATGTGAATATTAAAAAACGAGAGAGACATCACGTCTCAACGCGGAGCGCATTGTAGCAATGTTTCAGTAAAAATCAAATTTTATATTAAAATACAAACAATTATCAACAATACCCTGCCTATGGGTTTAAGATGATAAGCATTTTTATCCCACAAAATTCATAGCAACATCAAATAACTAATTTGAAAATGATTGCTGATTGTTATTAACCCCCTATTTTTGCCCGCTAAATATTTACGTTTATTTACAAAAACAGCTTTCAGGCTGCCTGAATATGTGTTTTAATTTTGCGCAGGCTTGGAAATAGGCTAAAATCATGCGCCGTTGCACACGTTGCAACGTTTTTCAATTTTTCACGAATAAAAGGTGAATATCATGCTAACAGGAAGCATTGTTGCACTCATTACCCCCATGCGCGCCGATGGCAGCGTGAACTACGAACAACTGCAAGCACTGGTTGAATGGCACATCGCCAACGGCACAGATGCCATCGTTGCCGTGGGCACAACAGGCGAATCCGCCACCCTTTCCGTTGATGAGCATTTGAAAGTGGTTGAAACCGTAATCAAAACCGCCAACAAGCGCATTCCTGTGGTTGCAGGCGCAGGCGCAAACAACACTCGCGAAGCAATCGTGCTCGCCCAAGCAGCCGAAAAACTAGGCGCAGACTACACCCTATCCGTTGTTCCTTATTACAACAAACCTTCGCAAGAAGGCATGTACCAACACTTCAAAGCCATCGCCGAAGCCGCAGCCATTCCCATGATTGTGTACAACGTCCCAGGGCGCACCGTTGTGGATATGTGCAACGACACCATTATTCGCTTGGCGCAAATCCCCAATATCGTGGGCGTAAAAGAAGCCAGCGGCAACATCGGGCGCGTGGTTTCCTTGATTAACAACGTACCCGAAGGCTTTGCCGTTTATTCGGGCGACGACCCCACAGGCATGGCAAACATGCTGTGCGGCGGCAAAGGCGTGATTAACGTGGCAGGCAACGTTGCGCCTAAATTGTTCTCGCAAATGTGCCACAGCGCATTGGATGGCAACATCGCCCAAGCCCGTGAGCTTAATAAACGACTTGTGCCTTTGTATGACGTGATGTTCTGCGAGCCTAGCCCCGCTTCGCCCAAATGGGCAGCATCGCAACTGGGCGTGTGCGCGGAACACGTGCGCTTGCCTATCTTGCCATTAAGCCCTGCCGCGCAAGAGAAAGTTCGTGCTGCTTTAAAAGCAACCAACTTGATTTGATTTTTTTGGAAGGTGTACATGAACCACATCAAACCCCTTGTTTTAGCCCTAACCGCTATCAGCCTTGCTGCTTGCTCTGGCAGTAAAAAAGAAAATCCCAAGCTGGATTACCAATCGGCAAACAATAAAATTGTGAGCTTGGAAGTTCCACCTGATTTGAACGACCCGCGCAATGGCGATTTATACAGCCTGCCCAAAGGCACAACCGCCAGCCCCAACGCGATGAAAGAAACCCAATCGCAAGGTGGCAAAAAAGTTTTGAATCAAGTGAAAGACGCGCATATTGAGCGTCAAGGTAATCAACGCTGGTTGGTGGTGAAAAACAAATCGGCAGCAGAAATGTGGCCACTGCTTCGCGCATTCTGGCAAGAAGCGGGCTTTACCATTTATTCCGAAGAGCCACAAGCGGGCTTAATGGAAACCGAATGGGCGGAAAACCGCGCCAAATTGCCCAATCAAGGCTTGCGCAAGCTGTTTGACAAAGTGGGCATGGGCGGCGTGTACACCACCAGCGAACGCGATAAATTCTTGATTCGCATGGAACGCAACAGCCAAACAGGCGATTTGGATATTTTCTTTACGCACAAAGGCTTGGAAGAAGTTTTTGATAGTAAAAAAGAAGAAAGCACCATTTGGCAACCCCGCGCCAACGACCCGAATTTAGAAGCGGCGTTCTTGTCGCGCTTTATGCAATATTTGGGCGTGGATGAAGCGGTTGCCACACAGCAAACGGCGGTTCGCGCCGACCAAGCGCAAGGCACAGAATTTGCCAAGTTGGAACAAAATAGCGTGATTGTGTATGGTGCGGCGGAACGCAATGTAAACCGCATTGCAGCTGCGCTTGACCGCGTGGGCTTAACCGTTCAGCAGTTTGTGAGCGAGCGCGGGATGTTTATTGTGCGCCCTGCGCCCACCCAAAGCGAAGAGTTGGCACAAGCTGCGGCAGATAATCGCAAAGCGGGGCTGTTGAGCCGCTGGTTTAAAGGCAAGAAAAACAAACAGCCTGCTGCCACGGCGCAACCTGCACAGCAGTTGCTGGTTGGCTTGGTGCAAGAGCCCAATGGGCAACGGGTTGTGCTGTTAGACCAAGAAGGCAAACCGTTGAACGATGCGCGTGCGAATAAATGGATACGCGAGTTGTATAACGAGTTGAAGTAAGCGAAACGATAGAAGGCAGCTTTTCAGGCTGCCTTTTTTGTATTGAGGCAGTCCATATAGCAAAGTAGAGCCGCACCACCAAAACGCTTTATAATGCTACCTCTTTGATGCAGCCTGAAACGCCATTCAGCATCGCTCAATCAACAAGGATAACCCCCCATGAACAGCCACCTCAATCAGCTTTATCCCTACCCATTCGCCCGCCTACGCGAAGCCATGCAAGGCATCACCCCACCCGAGGGCATCAGCGAAATCCCGCTTTACATCGGCGAGCCCAAACATCCCACGCCGCCCGTGCTCACCGATGCGCTGATTGCCGCGCTGCCCGAGCTGTCCAAATATCCCGCCGCGCTGGGTTTGCCCGAATTGCGCCAAGCCTGCGCCAACTGGCTGCACCGCCGTTATGACGGCTTAACGCTGAACCCCGACACGCAAATTTTGCCGATATTGGGCAGCCGCGAAGCGTTGTTTTCCTTTGTTCAGGCTGCGTTAGACCCTGTTGCCAGCGAAAAGCCTGTGGTGGTGTCGCCCAATCCGTTTTACCAAATCTACGAGGGCGCAACGCTGCTGGGCAACGGCGAAATCGTGTACGCCAACACTGTTGCGCCGCGCTTTTTGCCCGATTGGCACAGCGTGCCCGCCGACAAATGGGCGCGCTGCAAAATCGTATTCGTGTGCTCGCCCGACAACCCGACTGGCAGCGTGTTAACGCGCGACGACTGGGCGCAACTGTTTGAACTGCAATATAAATACGGCTTTATCATCGCCTCCGACGAATGCTACGCCGAAATCTATTTTGACGGACACAAGCCCATCGGCTGCCTGCAAGCCGCCGCCGAATTGGGGCGCACGTTTGACAACATCATCATGTTTACCAGCCTATCCAAACGCTCCAACGCCCCTGGTTTGCGTTCGGGCTTTGTGGCGGGCGATGAAAAATTGCTCAAACCGTTTTTGCTGTATCGCACCTACCACGGCAGCGCGATGAGTTTGCCCGTGCAACGCGCCAGCATCGCCGCTTGGAACGATGAAGCCCATGTTGAAGCCAACCGCCGCGCTTATCAGCAAAAATTTGACCGCGTTGTGCCTATTTTGCGGCAAAAGTTTAGTGTAACCATGCCGCAGGCTTCGTTCTACATTTGGCTGCCCATCCCCGATGGCGACGATTTGCGCTTCACGCAAGAGTTATACCGCGCCACAGGTGTGCAAGTGTTGCCCGGCCGTTTTTTCGCCCGCGATACCGCGCTCGGGAACCCCGGTAAAGGCTATGTGCGCATTGCCTTAGTGGATGAAATAGAAAAATGCGTGGAAGCAGCGCAGCGGATGGTGGCTTGGTATCAGGCGTAAAAGCGTTTTCAGGCTGCCTAATAACGGATGAGGCAGCCTGAAAATATAGTTATTAAACCTATTTAAATAAGCCGAGTAATTTATGAAAAAACAATCCATTTTATCTTTTGTTAAGCTATTAACTGTGCTGAGCACTCTCATGCCGCTATCAGCTATGGCTCAATTTGATATTGAATCAGCTGATACACTAGTACAAGAGACTGAGCGCATCAAAGAGCAATATCCAGGTGATCGTAATATTAGAAAAGTTTGCGAACTAGGTTTGTTAGCAACATTACGCACCATGAATGTTACAGAACAACACCCACATTTTCAGGATTTATACCAACCTGAAAGCTGTGTTCAATACGTAATACGATCGAGAATTACGGCGTTAATTATTTCAATCAATGAACGCACTCCTCAACAAAATCTTTCTGTTAATTCCGCTAAAATTAAGCTGGTTCTACCTGACCAAAAGATTTTCCATTTTTACAAAGCGTAAAGCAGCATGGAAACAAAGTAGATTTTGTATTTAATGATGTTATTCCCGAATTAAATGGGCGTAAGCTAGAAATGTCTTTTACAGTAGAAAAAAGATATGATGAATTACATTTGGAATTCAAGAGTACACAACAAACAACCTTATCAAATGAATTTCTACCGTAACGCTTCGTAGATTTTAAACATAATATAATTCAGCTTTCCAAGTCTACGCTATTAAATTATAAAGAACATTGGATGTAATAACACTTTTTTCTAACTAAGGCAGCCTGAAAACCCTCCATCCCACTTTCAGACTGCCTATTCCCCCAAAGCCCACATCATGCAAGAAAATAAATACACCACCGAACAAATCCTCTGGGTAAAACACCATAGCCCCACCCACATCACCTTCGCCACCACCCGCCCCGAAAGCTACCGCTTCGCCGCAGGGCAGTTCGC
>CAJPSG010000059.1 GCA_905373195.1 Kingella oralis | reverse complement strand
CCGCAACGATTTGGCGCGCGTGGGCAAGCTTTTGGGCTGCCCGCAAGGCGTGGTGCCGATTGTGGGGCTGTGCTTGGGCTTCCCCGACCAAACGCCGATGAAGCGCGAACGCCTGCCGCTGGATGCGATTTTGTCGGAAAACCGTTTTCAGGCTGCCTCTGCCGCCGATTTGCAAGCCTACAACGACAACGTGCAAGCCTATTACCGCACGCGCGACGGCGTAGCGCAAATGGACTGGGCACAACAAATCCGCAACCAATTCTGCCGCGAAGTGCGCCCCGATTTGCTGCGCTATTTGCAAGCGCAGGGCTTTGCCAAACGATAGGCAGCCTGAAAAACAATATGGGCGGCGATGCTCCATCGTTTGCAGGTTTTGCCAAAGTTTCAGGCTGCCTCATAGCAACAGCATCAGCCCAAACAAAGGCAGCCTGAAAACGTCTTAAACATCGTTTTCAGGCTGCCTTTATCACTTCATCACTTCAATCAACCGCGTGGTTTACGCTGGCATCTCACCGCAGGCTCCACCGCCACAGGTGTCAATTCGCCTTGCACCCCCACTTCAAACACGCTCACGCCGCAGCTACGCCCCTTGCTGCCCACTATCTCATAATCATGCCCCGCCTGCGGCACAAACGAAGCCATATTGGATGAACACGATCCTTCGTGCTGGATAATCGTGTGCGTTTCGGTGTGCAGCGTGTTGGTTAAGCCGATGTAAAACGTTTGCGCGTTCACAGGCTTGCCCGCAGGAATCGCAAATTCGCGGAAAAACGCCCGCGAAGCCAGCCCATTCATTTTGCCCACATTTTTGCTGATTTCCGTTTCAGGAATGCCCATACTTTGGCTGCTGGACGCGCCCACCAGCGAGCCAAACGCATCGCCCAGCGAGCCGCCCACGCCGATTTTGGTGCCTTTGCGGTTGGTGTCGCAATCAATGCCCGTGTAGGCATAGCTCGGTTTGCCGTTTTGCCCATACAGGCGAATCCGCGCTTGGCTTTGGCTGTCGTAGCCTGCAGACGATTTTTGGTGCACAGGCGCATTGCTGGTGCAAGCGGCAAGCAGGATAAGACTGGATAGATAAAGCAATTTCATAAAATTTCCTTTGTTTACAGGTTAGACAAACATCATTTCAGGCTGCCTCATATACACGCACAGAGGCAGCCTGAAAACTTATTGCACAATATTTTCCACCACGCTCCCATCCGCCCGATACAACACAGGCGCGTGATTATTTTCCACCACATCGCGCGTAACCACCACCTTCGCTACATCCTTCAAATCAGGCAGCGCATACATCGTTTCCAACAACACGCGCTCCACAATCGAGCGCAAGCCGCGCGCCCCCGTTTTGCGTTTCATCGCCAGCGCCGCAATCGCCGCAAGCGCATCGGGTTCAAATTGCAAATCCGCGTTTTCCATCGCAAACAAGGCTTGGAACTGCTTCACCAGCGCGTTTTTCGGCTCGGTCAAAATCCGCACCAACGCCGCCTCGTCCAATTCCGCCAAGCTCGCCAACACAGGCAAACGCCCAATCAATTCGGGAATCAAGCCAAATTTAATCAAATCCTCAGGCTCAACTTGGGCAAACAGCTCGCTGATGTTGGCGTTATCATCCTTGCTGTGCACTTGCGCGCCAAAGCCAATGCCGCCCTGCTCCGTGCGCTGGCGAATCACCTTATCCAAGCCCGCAAACGCCCCGCCGCAAATAAACAAAATATTAGACGTGTCCACGCTGATAAATTGCTGATTCGGATTGCGTCGCCCACCTTGCGGCGGCACGCTGGCAATCGTCCCCTCCACTAATTTCAACAACGCCTGCTGCACGCCCTCGCCCGACACATCGCGCGTAATTGACGGGCTGTCAGACTTGCGCGAAATCTTGTCAATCTCGTCAATATACACAATCCCGCGCTGCGCCTTGTTCACATCAAAATCGCAATTGCCCAACAGCTTGGTGATAATCTGCTCCACATCCTCGCCCACATAGCCCGCCTCCGTGAGCGTGGTCGCATCCGCCATCGCAAACGGCACATTTAATTTTCGCGCCAACGATTGCGCCAACAGCGTTTTGCCCGAGCCCGTTGGGCCAATCAGCAACACATTAGATTTAGACAATTCCACATTCGCCAGCTCCGCCTTGCCGTTTTCAGGCTGCCGCAGCCGCTTGTAATGGTTGTACACCGCCACCGCAAGGGCTTTTTTCGCCGCATCCTGCCCAATCACGTGTTCATTTAACTGCGCCACCAATTCCGCAGGCGTAGGCAGCGGCGCGTTGTCCGCTTCGGGCTTTTGAATGGTTTTCTCGCCCGCTTGGTCTGGCGAAATATCATGCAACAACGCCGCGCATTCACTCACACACTCGTTGCAAATAAACGCGCCATCATCGCCCTCAATCAAATGTTTTACTTCGTCTTTATGTTTGCCGCAAAAGGCACATTTTGGGGTTTGTTCAGTCATCATTTTTTGGTTAAATAAGATTAAAAAATAGCCGCGAAGTATAGCAGCCCAGCCAAGAAAAAACCATTTCAGGTTGCCTATCTACTGCTTATTAAGGCAGCCTGAAAAACAAAATCCTGCTACATCGCTGTAACAGGATTTTTCATCTATTCAACAAGCATTAAGCCATTGCTTTAACTTTTGCTGACAAACGGCTTTTATGGCGAGCCGCTTTGTTTTTATGGAACACGCCTTTATCAGCGATGCGATCCAAAACTTTGGTGCTTTCACGGTAAACGGCTTGTGCCGCCGCTTTATCACCCGCTTCAACCGCTTTCAACACTTTTTTCACCGCAGTGCGAAAAGCAGTACGCAAACTTGCGTTGTGTGCACGATTTTTCAAAGATTGACGAGCACGTTTGCGTGCTTGTGCGCTATTAGCCATGTAGTTACTCCTAAAATTGAAATCAAAGGCAGATTTGTAAAACGCGCCATTTTAAACAGCAAGCCGCGCAAATGCAAGCATTTTCACGCGCAACCAAACCAGTAGGCAGCCTGAAAACGTTTAGCCCGCTGATAATATTTGCGCCCATTCATCCATACAATTCCCATTATTTGTAAACAAACATCCTAATAATTTTCAACACAATGCAAAATACTGTTAAAATACCGCGCTATAACTTTAAAACACGTTTGCAAACGCAAAAACCATGTCTTACCAACAAGCCAGCATTCCCGTTTCCGAAAGCCTTGCCGAGCTATTATCCGATGCCCTGATGGAACACGGCGCGTTATCTGCCGCCATTGAAGATGCCTTTGCAGGCACGGAAAACGAGCAGCCCATTTTTGGCGAACCCGATATGCCACAACAGCAAGTGTGGCAACAAAGCCTCATTATTGCCCTGTTTAGCGAACACGCCGATGTGGCGCAAATCATTGCCAACGCCGCCGCCAACATCCACATCCAACCGCCCGAATACAGCTTGGAAACGCTGGAAGAGCAAGACTGGGTGCGCCTTACCCAATCGCAGTTTGACCCAATCAAAATTTCCGACCGCCTGTGGATTACCCCCACATGGCACGATACCCCCGATGCCCACGCCATCAACCTGCGCTTAGACCCAGGTTTAGCCTTTGGCACAGGCAGCCACCCCACCACCCATCTTTGCCTGCAATGGCTGGATGATAACTTGCGCGGCGGCGAATCCGTGTTGGATTACGGCTGCGGCTCAGGCATCTTAACCATCGCCGCATTGAAGCTGGGCGCAGGCAGCGCAACAGGCGTGGATATTGACCCGCAAGCCATCAAAGCCAGCAACGACAATGCCGCACAAAACGAAGTTCAGGCTGCCTTTTATTTGCCCGATGGCTTGCCGCAAGGGCAGTTTGATGTGGTGGTTGCCAATATTTTAGCCAACCCTTTGCGTATGCTGGGCGATATGCTCGCGGGGCGCACCAAAACGGGCGGCAAAATCGTGTTATCAGGCATTTTAGAAGAACAGATTAACGAGATGAGCGCGATTTACGCGCAATGGTTTGACCTTGCCTCTGCCATTGTGAACAACGGCTGGGCGTGTATCAATGGCGTAAAACGCTAACCCATTCAGAGTACATTTTATGAGCGAAGTTAAAGTTAAATGCCCCAAATGCAGCCACACTTCGGTGTTGGATAGTGCCGATTTAAACAAAACGCAAGGGCGTGCCGTGTGTTCGTCTTGCAACCATATTTTTCAGCTGGTGAAAAAAAGCAAAAAGGCGCAGCAACCGAATGCTAAGCCAGATGCCAAACCCACAGAAAAAGCTGCGCCACAAACGCAAGCCAATACAGCCAAGCCCACTGCGCCCAAAAAAGAAACAGAAAAAAAAGCGGCATTGCAAGGCGAAGTGTTAGCCAAAGAAAAACCCAAAGAAAAATCGGCAGCCGATAAACTGCGCGAGCAAACCGCCAAATCGTTGGATGCTTTTTTCAACGCGCACAACAAAAAAGAAACCGCCGCGCCCAAAATCGCCAAAACGGTTCACGAAATCAGCAAGCAGCAACACCCTGAACAACGCCCGCTGGAATACCGCGTGCCGCGTGCCAACGGTGCAACACACACTTTTGCCGAAGTGGGCAACGGCACCGCTTTTTCCTTGCTTGACCGCGACAGCATCAGCAGCCAGCTTCCGCAAATTGCCATGAAACCCGCCGCTAAAAACAGCAAAACCACCGCCGTGAGCGAAATGCGCACCGATGGGCAACAAAACAACATCACCATCCACACCGACAGCCTTGTGTTTACCCTGCTGGGCGACGGGCAAGGCGGCACCAGCATGAGCCCTGTGGCTGCGCCCAACACGCTTGCGCTGGGCAACCACGCGCCCACCATCCCGCCCACGAAAAACGATGTCGCGCTTTCCCCCAGCGGTGAATTTAACTGGATGGCGGCCTCCATTGCCGCGCTGATGGTGTTGATTATGCAACTGTTTTATTGGGTGCTGGATATTCACTAACCCCAACGCTTAAAGGCAGCCTGAAAATCATCTTTCAGGCTGCCTATTTATTCTTGCTTACCTTTTTTCAGGCTGCCCTATGACCGCGCGCAAACGTTATCTGATTCTCACCATATTGTTTTCATTACTCTTTATCGCCCTATTGCTGCTGGGCAGCTACCTGATTCGCATGGGCAGCAAGCAATTTGGTGTGGCGGCGTTTTTGTTTTCGTTTGGCGCGGTGATGGGGCAATTTACCAGCCTTGCGCTGTATATCCGCCAAGTGTCGCGCGATCAGCTTGCCAAGCAAAATGCAAACGATAAGGCAGCCTGAAACCAAGGTTGCCAATATCTTGCCTACCCGCAAAGTCCTGTTGAACACGCCATTTGGCAACCCGCCATCGCCGCGCCAAATTGATTTTCAGGCTGCCTATTGCATTGCGTTGAGGCAGCCTGCGAAGCACAGCGGAGTTGCGAAGCTAAAACAAGTACACAACGCCCAAACGCCCATTAACCATTTTCAGGCTACCTCACATCGCCCAACAAGGAAAACCATGTTCTCCAAAATCGTTCTCGCCAGCAACAACGCAGGCAAACTGCGCGAATTTACCGCCCTTTTTGCCACGCAGCACATTCAAATCCTGCCGCAATCCGCGTTCAACACGCCCGAATGCGCCGAGCCTTACGCCACCTTCGTTGAAAACGCGCTCGCCAAAGCCCGCCACGCCAGCCAACACAGCGGCTTGCCCGCCCTTGCCGACGACAGCGGCATCTGCATCAACGCGCTGGGCGGCGCACCGGGCGTGCATTCCGCACGTTATGCAGGCGAGCCCAAATCCGATGCCGCCAACAACGCCAAAGCATCCGCCGAGCTCGCGCCCCATGCCGACAAATCCTGCTACTACGTTTGCGTGCTGGTGCTGGTGCGCCATCCCAATGACCCGCAGCCCATCATCGCCGAGGGCATTTGGCGCGGGCAATGGCAGCCTGAAAGCGCAGGCGAACACGGCTTTGGCTACGACCCGCATTTTTACCTGCCCGACCACGCCTGCACCGCCGCTCAGCTTGCGCCCGAAATCAAAAACCAAATCAGCCACCGCGCCCAAGCGTTGAAGATTTTGTTAGACAAGGTTCGGGCGATTTAGGCAGCCTGAAAACCAATCTATCCAGCAAAAAATCGTTTGGCAGAATACCAAACGATTTTTGTTTTTTCAGGCTGCCTCTGCGGGTTACACCGAATTAGGCAGCCTGAAAATCATGCACGGCTGCCATAAACGCTGCCATTTTCTCGGGCGATTTCACCCCCGCCGCGCTTTCCACGCCGCTGGACACATCCACCGCTTGTGCGCGGGTAACGCGCAGGGCATCGGCAACGTTGTCGGCGTTTAAGCCGCCCGACAAAATCCAATGGGCGTTTAGGTTTTGGGGCAGCATTGCCCAGTCAAAGGTGTGTCCTGTGCCGCCGTATGCGCCGTTGACAAAGGCATCAAACAGCACGGCGCGGGCGGCGGCGAAATCGCGCAGGGCGGTGGTGATGTCGCTGGGGGTTTGCACGCGCACGGCTTTGAGATAGGGGCGGTGGAATTGTTGGCAGAAGGCGGGGGCTTCGTCGCCGTGGAACTGCAAAACATCAATCGGCACGCGGGCGAGGATTTCGTGGATGCGCACGGCGGTTTCGTTCACAAACAGGGCGACGACGCTTACAAACGGGGGCAACACGCGCACGATGGCTTGCGCTTGGGCGATGGTTACGCAGCGTTTGCTGCCGGCGAAAAAGACCAGCCCGATGGCATCTGCGCCCAGTTGGGCGGCGCATTGGGCATCTTGGGGGCGGGTGATGCCGCAGATTTTGGTTTGGATTTTGGTCATGGGTTTCCTTGTTGGGCGATGTGAGGTAGCCTGAAAATGGTTAATGGGCGTTTGGG
>CAJPSG010000058.1 GCA_905373195.1 Kingella oralis | reverse complement strand
TTGCACCCGCGTTAAGGCAGCCTGAAAACACTCCCATTCGGCAAACACCCCATTTCCCGCTATAATCCCCACCGCATGGTTCGCCGTGCGTTTTCATCATCCCCATGAAAGGAAACCCTAATATGAAAAAAGCATTTGCATTTACCCTAATCGCCACCCTGCTCGCCGCCTGTTCTAGCACTTGGCACGGCGTAAAAACCGACACCGCCAACACCGTAGAAAAAGTGGGCGACAGCATTGGGCACGGCTGGGACAAAACCCAAGAAGCCGCGAAAAAAGGCGGCAACGCAGTCGGACGCGGCATCTCCCATGTGGGCGAGAAAATTGAAAACGCCACAGAGTAATCACTAAATAGGCAGCCTGAAAAGCCAACTCCGCTTTTCAGGCTGCCCTTTTATTGGCATGGGCAAAGTCAACCCCCCCAAGGCAGCCTGAAACGCTATTGCACGTTTCAGGCTGCCATCCATGTGTAAACAAACCCCAAGCTCCTAGACAAACCAACAAAACCCGCTACAATCGCGCCCTTTGTTCAACTCCATCAAAGGAAAAATCATGAGTTTATTAGACAATGTTATCAACGCCGCCACTTCTGCCATCAGCGGCAACGGCGAGCAAAATCAAGCCGTGCAACTGGTTAGCCAGCTTGTGCAACAAAACGGCGGCAACGTGGGCGAGCTGCTGGGCAAATTGCAACAAGGCGGCTTGGGCGACGCGCTGCAAAGCTGGATAGGTACAGGCAGCAACGCCAGCGTGGACGCATCGCAAATCCAAAACGCGCTGGGCAGCAATCTAACCGAAGCCGCCGCCAAAGTGGGCTTGGATGCCAGCAGCGCAAGCAAGCTATTGGCGCAATATCTGCCCAACATCATCAACGCCATCACGCCCAACGGCAACGCCGCCGATGCCAACGGCTTTGGCTTGGACGACATCGCCCGCATTGTGATGCAAAACTTTTTGAAATAAGCGCGAAATAATTTTCAGGCTGCCTCATTTGTAATGAATAGGCAGCCTGAGATCTTTGCAAAACCTGCAAGCGATAGAACGTCGGCAGCTCGCCGACATTTTTCCAATCAGTCAAGTCCTGTTGAACAAAACATTTGGCGATGAGCCGTTGCCGCTCCATTTTAGTTTTCAGGCTGCCTTACTCGCAATCAATAGGCAGCCTGAAATCTTTGCAAAACCAGCAACCGATAGAACGTCAGCGGCTTGCCGACATTTTTCTCATCAGTCAAGCCCTGTTGAACCAAGCATTTGACAACGAGCCGTCGCCGCTCCATTTTAGTTTTCAGGCTGCCTTATCCCCAACCAAATAAGGCAGCCTGAAAACCATCCAGCCAGCATAAAACGTCCAATTACCCCGCTTGGCTCTGCGCCACAAACTCCGCCTGTTTCGCCGCCGCCTTGCCGCTGTCCAACGCCTCGCGCGCGCACGCCAAGCCCTCTGCCAAACTGCCCGCCACATTGCCTGCATACAAACACGCCGCTGCATTCAGCAGCACAATATCCCGCGCCGCGCCCCGCGCTTCGCCGCGCAACACCGCGTTCATCATCGCCAGCGAATCCGCCGCGTTTTCCACTTTCAGGCTGCCTAAATCAGCGTAAACGGGCAAACCGAATTCCTCGGGATGGATGTCGTATTCGCGCACCGCGCCGTCTTTCAGCTCGGCGATGCGGGTGCAGCCTGAAACGGTGATTTCATCCAAGCCGTCGCTGCCGTGCACCACCAAAACGTGCCGCGAACCCAGCTGCTGCAACACGCGCGACAAAATGCCACACAAATCAATGTGAAACACGCCAATCAGCTGATTGACCGCGCCTGCGGGGTTGGTGAGCGGGCCTAAAATATTGAATATCGTGCGAAAACCCAACGCCTTGCGCACAGGCGCAACATAGCGCATCGCCGCATGATGATTGGGCGCAAACATAAAGCCAATGCCGCATTGCGCGATAGACTGCGCCACTTGCTCGGGCGATTGCTGCAAATTCGCGCCCATTGCTTCCAACACATCCGCCGCACCGCTGGACGACGACACCGAACGCCCGCCGTGTTTCGCCACTTTCGCGCCCGCCGCCGCCGCTACAAACATGGCGGTGGTGGAAATGTTAAACGTTTTCGCGCCATCGCCGCCCGTGCCCACAATGTCCACCAATTCGCTGGCGTGCGGCGTGGCAACCTTGCTGGAAAACTCGCGCATCACGCTGGCGGCGGCAGCGATTTCGGACACCGTTTCCACCTTAATCCGCAGCCCCGTCAAAATGGCGGCGATTTGCTCGGGCAACACTTCGCCGCGCATGATTTGGCGCATCAAATCGGTCATTTCGTCGTAAAACAGCTCGTTATTGTCAATCAATTGGGCAAGGGCTTGCTGGGGGGTAATCATTTTTTTTCCTTTACAAATAACAGCGACATATTTAGAACCTGCATTCAAGGCAGCCTGAAACGGGGGAAGCCAAATAACAGCGTTTTCAGGCTGCCTCAGGCGTGTTGATTATTCACACGCCCAATCCCAACCCATTCTAACAAAATTTAACCATTCTGCGTGTGCTATACTTCGCGCCATTTTCTCAGCCCCTTGCACACCATGAACGACTCCATCCCAGATTTAGTCTTAGACGAAGACACCGATTTTGCCGCCGAAGCCCCCGCCGCCGAGCCATTGCGCTTAACTGTGCCCATTGATTTAGCAGGGCTGCGCCTTGATGCCGCGTTGGCAAAAATGCTGCCCGATTATTCGCGCAACCGCATCGCCAGTTGGATAAAAGACGGCGAAGTGCTGTGCAACGAGCAAATCACGCAGCCCAAAACCAAACTGATTGGCGGCGAGCAGCTAGTGGTGAATATCCAGCCCAGCCAAGAAACGCAAGCCTACACGCCCGAAGCCATGCCGCTGGATATTGTGTACGAAGACGACAGCGTGTTGGTGCTCAACAAACCTGCGGGCTTGGTGGTGCATCCCGCCGCAGGCAACTGGACAGGCACGCTGCTCAACGGCTTGCTTGCCCACGCGCCCGAATTATCGCAAGTGCCACGCGCAGGCATTGTGCATCGTTTGGATAAAGACACCAGCGGCTTGATGGTGGTTGCCAAAACCTTGCCCGCGCAAAACCATCTGGTGCAGCAGTTGCAAAGCCGCAGCGTGAAGCGCATTTACCGCGCCATTGCCGATGGCATTGTGCCGTTTGATGGCAAAATTGAAACCCAAATCGGGCGCGACCCACATAATCGCCTGAAAATGGCGGTGGTGAAATTTGGCGGCAAAGAAGCGATTACCCACGTTAAAATTTTGGAACGTTATCAAGCGCATAGCTATATTGAATGCAGCTTGGAAACGGGGCGCACCCACCAAATCCGCGTGCATCTGCGCGAAGCGCGCCATCCGCTAGCGGGCGACCCCGTGTACGGCAACCCGCGCCATCCTTGCTCGCCCGAAGTCAAAGCCGAAGTCAAAGCCCTTGCCCGCCAAGCCTTGCACGCTTATCGCCTGAGCTTTGTTCACCCCAAAACGGGCGAAACGCTGTCGTTTGAAGCGCCGATGCCCGATGATATGTATCACTTGCTTTCCGTGCTGCGCCTTGAAAGCGGCATGGATTCCGCGCTCAGCCACGAGCAAGAATGGGCGGAGAAATTCGCCAGCGAAGACGATGATGATTGGAACGAAGATGATTACGATGTGGACGTGGTTTATGTGAAGGATTATTAGGCAGCCTGAAAAAACGGTGAGTGCATTGTGTGCTTGTTGTTCAAGATATTTTCAGGCTGTCGCAGATTCGTATCTATAAGCGCAACGCCGTGCCATTCATAATAGGCAGCCTGAAACCATTTGATTGCGTGTAACACACAAAGGCAGCCTGAAACGGCATCCGCCCCATCCCGCGCAGTTAATCAAGCCTAAAAAACATAAACAGCATTTCAGGCTGTCCACCTAATCAACAAAACCGCAAACCCCATCCCCCACAACATAGGCAGCCTGAAAACCTGTTTACCCATTTTCAGGCTGCCTTCCCCCAACTCACAAGCCCAAACCACCATGCCCATCCTAGCCATAGACACCAGCACCCAACACCTCTCCCTCGCCCTGCACGCCCACGGCGAAATCCAGCTCTACCACGCCGAAGCAGGCAACCACCAATCCGAACACATCCTGCCGCAAATCCAAGCCCTGTTTGCCCAAGCGCAAATTCAGGCTGCCGATTTATCCGCCATCGTCTATGCCCAAGGTGCAGGCGCGTTCACAGGATTGCGCATCGGCATCGGCATCGCCCAAGGCATCGCCACGCCCTACAACACACCGCTTATCGGCATCCCCTGCCAAGACGCCGTTGCCTACCAAATCCCCAACCATCCCTGCGTACTCGCCGCCACCGATGCCCGCATGGGCGAAGTGTTCTACGCCTTTTTCAACACCCAAACCCACCAACGACTCAGCGACTACCAAGTCGCCCAACCCAGCGACATCAGGCAGCCTGAAAACATCCCCGCCAGCGCAGTCATCGGCATCGGCAACGCCTACACGCTGCCCAATCCGCCGCCCTTCGCAGGCACGCCACAAATGCCCACCGCCGCCGATTATCTCGCCCTTGCCCAAAGCAAACGCTACCCCGCCACCGCGCCCGAACACGCCGAATTGTTATACGTTCGCAACAAAATCGCCCTTACCACCGCCGAGCAACTCGCTCGCAAACAAAGCCCACAATAGGCAGCCTGAAAACATGAAACTCAACCACCCCCAAGGCAAAGCCGCCGAAGACCAAGCCCTCGCCTATTTGCAACAACAAGGCTGCCAACTTATCGCCCGCAACTGGCATTGCAAGCATGGCGAAATAGACCTCATCATGCTTTCAGGCTGCCTGCTCCTCTTTATTGAAGTAAAATACCGCAAAAACAACCGCTACGGCGGCGCAGCATACAGCATCACCCCCAGCAAACTGCGCAAACTCCAAACCACCGCCGAGCTCTATTTGCAACAATATCCCCACAACGGCGCGTGCCGCCTAGATGCCCTGCTCATCGAAGGCAACCAACCGCCCCAATGGATACAAAACATCACCGCTTAAACCACAGGAGACCCATCATGACCACCTTAACCCAGCGCGTTGCCGAGCATTTCAACGAAAGCATCCAAACCAAACAACAAGCCGCCCAAGTGCTCGCCGAGCCCACCGCCCAAGCCGCCGAACTCCTATTCAACGCCCTTGCCAACGACGGCAAATTCCTTATCTGCGGCAACGGCGGTTCGGCAGCCGATGCCCAACACTTCGCCGCCGAAATGACCGGCCGCTTTGAAAAAGAACGCATGGAACTGGCCGCCATCGCCCTCACCACCGACACCTCTGCGCTCACCGCCATCGGCAACGACTACGGCTTTGACCACATATTCAGCAAACAAGTGCGCGCACTCGGTCGCACAGGCGACGTACTCGTCGGCATCTCCACATCAGGCAATTCAGGCAATGTCATCGAAGCCATCCACGCCGCCCACCAAAACGGCATGAAAATCATCGCCCTCACAGGACGCGACGGCGGCAAAATCGCCCAAATGCTCAAAGAAGGCGACGTATTGCTCAACGTCCCCCACCCGCGCACCGCCCGCATCCAAGAAGTCCACATCCTGCTTATCCACGCCATGTGCGATTGCATTGATGCCATGCTCACCGAAGGCATCGCCTAATCCCCAAAAGCAGCCTGAAAACCGCAAAATCCTCTTTCAGGCTGCCCCATTAAAAGCAGCCTGAAAACAAACACAGGAGACACCCATGACCCCAATCAAACACATCATCGCAGCCAGTCTCATCATCAGCACACTCGGCGGTTGCGCCACAGCCATCATCGGCGGCGCAGCAGCAGGCGCAAACTCCATCGCCAATCGTCGCACCATCGGCACCCAATTTGACGACGAAACCACCGAAATGCACATCCGCACCAACGCCTACGCCCTCATCAAACAAAACAACGCCAACAGCACCGCCACCCTATCCGTTATCAGCTACAACCGCAAAGTGCTGCTGCTGGGGCAAGTGCCCAGCGAAACCGAAAAACAACTCGCCGAACAAGCCGCGCGCAACGAACCCCAAGTGCAAAATGTTTACAACTACATCAACGTATCCAGCGAACCGCGCACCGTCGCCAACATCAACTACGACACATGGCTCACCTCTAAAATCCGCAGCAAACTACTCACACTCAGCACCGCAGGTGTGTATCCGGGGCACGTCAAAGTCGTCTCCTTCAACAGCGTCGTCTATGTATTCGGCTTGCTCACCCCCGAGCAACAAACCCTTGTTAGCAACACCATCAGCAGCGTATCAGGCGTGCAACAAGTCGTAACACTTTATGAAACCTACACCCCCGCCAGCGTGCAACCCGCGCCCGCGCAATAATCAACCCCCAAAGGCAGCTTTTCAGGCTGCCTAAAACACGGAAACACCATGTTCACAAACCGCAAAAACAAAGGAAAAATCACCTTCGGCAACATCATGCTCACCCTCTTGGTGCTCGGCTTGTTTGTTGTCATCGGGCTTATCGGCACGCTGTACGTTACCCTCACCAAAACCCCCGAGCAAACCGCCGCCAACTACAAACGCGAACAAGAAAGCCAAGCCCAAATAGAATGCTGGTCGCCCACCAACAAAGCAGGGCGCGACTGCGGCGCAAGCACCCCCGCCGCCCAAGCCAATGGTCTAACCCCACAACAAAAAAGCGCCGCCTCCGCCGTTGCCTACCAAATTGAAGCGCAAAACCAAGCCGCATCCGAAGCAGGCTTAGCCAATGGCGACGCACTCACCCGCGGCGAAGCCCCCAAAAAACCCAAAAAACTCACCCCCAAAACCGCCGAGCTTAACCGCGATTGCATCACCACCGCC
>CAJPSG010000057.1 GCA_905373195.1 Kingella oralis | reverse complement strand
AATCGGCAGGGTGTTTGGCATCGTAGAAATTTTTAAACAGCAGCCCGCCCAGCGTGAAGCCGATGGAAAACGCCAAAAAGTTCAGCGCGACCATTTGCGTTTTGAACACGGGCGGCGCGATTTTGGTGGCGACCGATGTGGTAATCGGCGAAATCATCAATTCGCCAATCACCAACACCAGCGTTGCCAGCGCAAACACCAGCACAGGCATTGGCGTGCCTTGCTGAACAAAGGGGATAAAGCAAGCGTAGGTGAGCCCTGTAATCAGCAGCCCGAGCGCAAATTTCATCGGCGTTTTGGGCTGGCGTTTGCCCAGTTTCGTCCACAGGGCGGCAAACACGCCCGAAAACAGCACCACCCACACGCTTTCCATGGAATCTTTCCACGACACGGGCACGGTAAAGCCGCCGATGCTGCGGTTCACGGTTTCTTCAAAATACACCGTAACCACGGTGTAAAACTGCATAAACAACGCCACAAACACGCTCACCGCCAAAAACATCGGAATATTAGGCAACAAAATGGCGTTTGTGTTGCGCGCTGATTTGCGGGCTAGCAAACAGGCGCAGAAAATACACGCCACCGCCATACGCGCCCACAATACCGCCCGCCACGGTTTTATCCATGCCCAGCCCGCCTTTGCTCAATTCATAATACAAATAAAGCATCAAAATGCCCTGCAAGCCGCTGAACGAAAACCGTTCCCACAGCTCAATATGAAACAGGGTGGAGAGTTGGATGGGATGCCGAAAAAGGTCTTACCGTCTGATTGAGATTGAGACACGGCGTTGCTCCTTATTAGAATAATAACCTTGCGGCTTTTAACCGAAATTCACATACATTGTTAAATGATAACAAAGGCAGCCTGAAAAACGGTTTGATGCTTTTCAGGCTGCCTTAGCGCGATGCCCTTTATAAAATTGCGCCCTGCCACCATCTGCTTGGCAGAAAATTAGAAAAACGGAGTAAACCATGAAAGATTTATCTGTATGCTTATTGCTGCTGGATGATGCCTGCGCCCACCGCCTGCCGCCTGCGCGCGTGGGGCAAGGTTACTGCGCTCATATCGGGCTGCCCGAGGGCAAGATTATCTCGGCGCGAGCGCAAATTTTGCCTGCAGGCAGCGGCTTGCGCGTGGTGTCGGAGCGCGGAAACGACACGCTGCACTTGATGGTGAAAGGGATTGCGGCGGTGCGCGGGCAGCTAAAAGTGAGCTTGTTGATTCAAACGGATATTTGCCCGTGTGAAGTGTTGCACGAGTTTTGGCTGGCGGCGGAGTAGCGCGGGATGGCGTAAGGCAGCCTGAAAAGTGGGTTTCAGGCTGCCTTTTGTTGCTGGCAGCAAAGGGTAGATACCGCGTGGGGTGAAGGGAATTTGCCCCTGCTCGTGGTAGGTGGCGAAACGCCTGCACTGGTAAAAGATTAGCGATAGGCAGCTTGAAAACGGTTTTTCAGGCTGCTTTGCTGTTGCTTAACGCTTGCGGGCGGTTTTTTGCCAGTGGTCTTTTTTCCAGCAATAGCGGTATTCGCCGTAGTCTCTGCTGTTGATGCGGTAGCTGACGCGAATGCAGCCTTTGCCACGCAATTTGCATCGGCAATGTTTTACCACCCCATCCGTTGCGCATTCTGCCCGCTTTGATACAACAGCTCGGGCGGCACGTCATACAGCCGGTTTTGCAAATCCCGTATGGCGTTTTCGTATTTGGCTCTGCCGCCGAACAGCGAAACAATCTTCACGGGCGTGCCGATGTGGTTGAACGGGGCGTTTTGCAGGATGGCGGTTTGTTCGAGGCTGATGCCTTCGTTCATGTATTTGTCGAGCAGTGCGGCGATGACTTCGCGACACTCGCCTTCAAACTGCTGCAAAAAGCCGTCTTTTTGCAGGCGTTTTGCGCGTTCGGCGCGGGTCATTGGCGGGCGGTTGTAGGCAAGGTGCAAAATCAAATCAAAGGGGTCTAGGTTTTCGGCGTTGCCATGGGCTTCTTTTAACACGTCTAGCGGCAGACCTTGCTCTTCCAGCGCGTCAAGCACGGCTTGTTTTTTGTCTGCCGCATTCCACGCCCGCAAGAAGGTATCGAGCGTAGCGTATTGGTTGAGGATATTGCGGCGGCTGTAATCGGTGAGGCTTTCGGTAACAAGGTTGCCGTCTTCGTCCAGAATTTCCACGCGCTCGTTCAAAATCACCACGTCCACGCCGCGCACGCGGATTTTTTTCTTCACTTCGCTGTCAACGGGCGGCACAAAACCGCCGTCGCCGTCTTGTCCGCCGTTTTCAGGCTGCCCTGCCGCGTCGGGCACATCGTGAATCAGCGCATCACCGCTGCCCTCGCCTCCATCATCATCCACCACTGACACCGGCTCGCCGTCAAATTCGGGGTCGGCAAACAGGTTGGTTACATTGCGGAAATCCATAATAGTGAAAAACTGCTTGCCGTAGGCATCGTTGATGCGCGTGCCGCGTCCGATAATCTGCTTGAACTCGGTCATGGATTTGATTTCGTTATCGAGCACAATCAGCTTGCAGGTTTTGCAGTCCACGCCCGTGGTCATCAGCTTGGATGTGGTAACGATGGCGGGGTATTTTTCGTTGGGGTCGATAAAATTATCCAGCTGCGCTTTGCCTTCGGCGTTGTCGCCCGTAATCCGCATAATGTATCTGTGGTTTGCCGCCACCCGTTCGCTGTTTTCCTTGATTAGGGCTTGGCGCATGCGCTCGGCGTGGTCGATGTCCACGCAAAAGACGATGGTTTTGGCAAAGGGGTCGTTGTCGTTCAGCCATTGGGTTACGCGGCGGGCGACGGCTTTCGTGCGCTCATCGATAATCAGATGTTTTTCAAACTCTTCGCGTGCAAAAACCTTGTCTTCAATCAAATCGCCGTCGGTATCGGTTTTGCCTTTGGGCGGCCGCCAGCCCAACAAATCCTTGTCCAGCCCCACGCGGATCACCTTATACGGCGCAAGAAAACCGTCTTCGATGCCCTGTTTTAAAGAATAGGTGTAAACCGGCTCGCCGAAATAGCCGATATTGCTCACTTCCGTGCTTTCTTTGGGCGTGGCGGTCAGGCCCAGATGGGTCGCGCTGCTGAAATAATCCAACACCCGCCGCCAAAGCGATTCCTCGCGCGCGCTGCCGCGATGGCATTCGTCCACCACAATCAAATCAAAAAACTCGGGTTTAAACTGGCGAAACGGCTCACGTCCTTCTTCGCCCGCCAGCTGCTGATACAGGCTCATATAGATTTCATACGAGCTGTCGAGCGTTTTGTTTTCCACTTTGGTGATGACTTTTTCAAAGGGGCGAAAATCGTTTTGAATGGTTTGATCGATCAAAATATTGCGGTCGGCGAGATACAGCACGCGCTTTTTCAAGCCGTTTTTCATCAGCCGCCAGATAATCTGAAACGCGGTATAGGTTTTGCCCGTGCCCGTTGCCATTACCAAAAGCACGCGGTTTTGCCCGCCGCTTATCGCTTTTATTGTGCGGTCGATGGCGATGCGCTGGTAATAGCGCGGGGCAATGGGCTTGTTGCCGTCAAAATGGTAATCCGACAACAGCGCGCTTTGCTGGCCGTCTGAAAGCTGCGCTTCGCCCGAAAAACGCGCCCACAGCTCCCCATAGCGCGGAAATTCGTCCAAAGCCAGCTCGCGGATTTTGCCCGTCAGTCGGTCGTGTTCCAAAAAGCCCTTGCCGTTGGACGTATAGACAAAGGGAATATCCAGAATTTCGGCGTATTCCAAAGCCTGCTCCATGCCGTCACCCAAGAGTTTGTCGCCGCGTTTGGCCTCCACAATCGCCAGCGGCGTGCGGCCGTTGGGGGCAGTCAAAATATAATCCGCCTTTTTCTGCCTGCCGCGACGGGCGGTTTTGCCGTGCACCGACACTTTGCCGGCGGTGAAGCAATACTCCATCCACATCTGCGTTTTTGCCCAGCCTGCCGCTGCGATGGCGGGCGTGATATGGCGGTGTTTCACATCTTCTTCGGTGGGCTTAGGGGCGGCTCTCATGGGCTTCTCCTTATCGGGTTCGGGCGTTTGGTTTGGGTGTTTCGTTTAAGCGTTTTCCAGCGCGTCGATTTCGGCAAGCAGGCGGGTGAGTTTTTCCGCAATGGCTTGTTGTTCGGCAAGGGGGGGAAGGGGGATTAACGTAGTAGAAATTTTTTCTACCGACAAACCAGGCTGGGCGGTTGATGTCGCATATTGATTTAAATTCAAAGCGGTTAAGAAATAGCCCGCCCATATCGGGTCGCAATCGGCAAAAGTTTGAACCACAACGGCGTGTTCGGTTGCATAAAATTTGCCTTTTGCCATGTTGATGTTGCCGCATAACGCACCTTGTCGCCCGATTAAAGGGAAATGACCTTCGCGGTTAAAGGATTTTGTATAGCCCCTGATGCCGTTTCCGCCAAAGCACGGATATTCGCCTTTTTCTAAAATTTCATTTGCCTTGATGTTTTTGCCCGCCTGCATAAAAAAAGCGTCCCCCAACCTAACCCAAACCCAATTCTCGGGAATGTCAAACGGCACTTCGTCCGCCGTAACGGGGGCGGGGGCTTTGGTTTTTTTCAGGCTGCCTTTTGCCTGCAAAGCCTGTTTTTCGTTTTGGATGCGCAAAAGCAGGTCGCGGGCGTGCTCTTGCGAGCGTTCATTCAAATCCCCCCTAACCGCAGCGGCAAGCACGGACGCGCGCAGCGTTTGCGGATAGGCTTTTTGCAGCGATGCGAGCGACTGTTCTTCGGCTTTCAGGCGGTCGATTTCGGCAAGCAGGCGGGTGAGTTTTTCCGCAATGGCTTGTTGTTCGGCAAGGGGGGGAAGGGGGATTAACGTAGTAGAAATTTTTTCTACCGACAAACCAGGCTGGGCGGTTGATGTCGCATATTGATTTAAATTCAAAGCGGTTAAGAAATAGCCCGCCCATATCGGGTCGCAATCGGCAAAAGTTTGAACCACAACGGCGTGTTCGGTTGCATAAAATTTGCCTTTTGCCATGTTGATGTTGCCGCATAACGCACCTTGTCGCCCGATTAAAGGGAAATGACCTTCGCGGTTAAAGGATTTTGTATAGCCCCTGATGCCGTTTCCGCCAAAGCACGGATATTCGCCTTTTTCTAAAATTTCATTTGCCTTGATGTTTTTGCCCGCCTGCATAAAAAAAGCGTCCCCCAACCTAACCCAAACCCAATTCTCGGGAATGTCAAACGGCACTTCGTCCGCCGTAACGGGGGCGGGGGCTTTGGTTTTTTTCAGGCTGCCTTTTTGCTGCAAATCCGCTTTTTCTGTTTGGATTTGCAAAAGCAGGTCGCGGGCGTTTTCAGACGACCTTGCGGTGAGTTCGCCTTTGATGGCGGCTTGGAGTACGGCGGCGCGCAGGGCGTCGGCAAGCTGGGGCGTTTTCATTTATTCGCCCTCCGTGTCGGCGGGCAGACCGATCAGGGCGCGGATTTTTTCCAGTTGCGCGTCGATTTGCGCATTCAGGTTATCGCGCGTGGTTTGATACGCCAATATGGTTTCCATCGGGCTTAATACTTCGGCTTCTTGGTTGGGATAGCCGCACAAATCCAGATTGACGCCGTTTGCCAGGATTTCTGCTTTGTCAAAGGCGCGGGCTTTAAAGCTGCCCTCTTGCTCGTCTTTGATTTCTTCGCGTTTGTGCCACCAGCTTAGGCAGTCTGAAAAGTGTTCGAGCTGCATGGGCTTGGTTTTGGAAAAGGCTTTGCGGTCGCTTGGAATATCGACGCGGTAAAACCAGAGTTTTTCAGACGGCCGCTGCCCGTTTTCGGGTTTGTTGAAAAACAGGATATTGGTGGTAATGCTGGTGTAGGGCGCAAACACGCTTTTGGGCAGGCGCACGATGGCGTGCAGGTCAAAATCGGTGAGCAGGCGGGTTTTGAGGGCGGTTTTGGCGGTGTCGTTGCCGAAAAGGAAGCCGTCGGGAATGATGATGGCGGCGCGTCCGCCTGCTTTGAGGCGGTAGAGGGCGAGGGCGATAAAGAGGTCGGCGGTTTCGCTGCTGCGCAGTTCGGCGGGGAAGTTTTGTTTGATGAGTTCCAGCTCTTTGCCGCCGTAGGGCGGATTCATCAGGATGATGTCGTGCAAGTCGCGCGGCTGCACGTCGCGCACGTTTTGTTCCAAGGCGTTGCCGTGGCGGATGCGCGGGCTGTCGATGTCGTGCAGAATCAGGTTGGTAATGCCCAAAAGGTGCGGCAGCGGTTTTTTCTCTATGCCGTGGAGGCTGGCGTTGAGGGTGTCGCGGTCTTTGGGGGTTTTGACTTGGGGTTCTAGAGCGTTTAAGGCGGAGACGAGAAAGCCGCCGGTGCCTGCGGCAAAATCGGCGACGGTTTCGCCGAGTTTGGGGGCGATAACTTGAACCATAAAATCGGTTACGGCGCGCGGGGTGTAAAACTCGCCGGCGTTGCCCGCGCTTTGCAGGCTTTTGAGGATGGTTTCGTAAATTTCGCCGAAGGCGTGGCGTTCTTTGGTGTCGTCAAAATCGATTTGGTCGATGGCGTTGATGAGTTGGCGCAGGAGGGTGCCGTTTTTCATGAAGTTTTTGGCATCCTGAAATATGTCGCGCACGATGCGTTGCTTTAAGGGGGTGTGTTCGTTGACGCGCAGGTTTTTCAGCGCGGGAAACAGCTCGCGGTCAATAAAATCCAAGAGCGCGTCGCCGGTGGGGGCGTTGCCGTCTTTGTTGTCCTTCGCCCAGTTTTGCCACCGGAAACGCGGCTCGATGATGGATTGGTAGGCGGGGTCGACAATCGCCCAGTTTTCTTCTTTGCTGCCGTAGATTTTCAGGAACAACAGCCAGGTGAGCTGCTCGATGCGCTGGGCGTCGCCGTTGATGCCGGCATCGGCGCGCATGATGTCTTGGATGGATTTGGTGAAGGTGGA
>CAJPSG010000056.1 GCA_905373195.1 Kingella oralis | reverse complement strand
GGCAAGGGCAAACGCGCCTGCGGCTTCGCCGTTGATGGAGACGGCGACAAGGCTGGCGATGCGCCAGATGTCGTTTTCAGGCTGCCCATTTTCAGGCTGCCCTTGTTGCCAAACCGCCTGCATGTCTAGGTTGGCAAAATCGGGCTTGCCCACTTTCACTAAGCCAATGCCCTCCACTTGTGCTTGCAAGCCTGCGCCTGCTTCGGTTTCAGGCTGTGTGGCGGTGGGGATGGCGAGATTGCGGTCAAGCGCGTGCGAGACGATGGCTTTGGCAAGCGGATGGGCGGCGTGTTGCTCCACGGCAGCGGCAGCCTGAAACAGCGTATCTTCGCTGATATTCGGCGCAGTCCAGATGGCGGCGATGTCGGGTTTGCCTTGGGTAAGCGTGCCTGTTTTGTCCAGCACCACGGTGTCAATATGCCCCGCTTGTTCCATCGCGGCGGCGTTTTTGAACCACACGCCGTGGCGCACGGCAACGCCCATGCCCGCCATAATCGCGGCAGGCGTTGCCAAGCCCAGCGCACATGGGCAAGCCACCACCAGCACGGCAACGGCGTGCACAAGGGCTTTGGTTGCGCTGCCTGTAAACAGCCATGTGGCGATAAAAGTGAGCGCGGCGATGGACAACACGGTGGGCACAAACACGGCAGCGGCTTTATCAGCCAGCCGCGCGATGGGGGCTTTGCTGCCTTGCGCGTCTGATAGCGCGTTCATCATGTCGCCCAGCAGCGTATTGCTGCCCAACTGCTCGGCGCGGTAGTCCACGCTGCCCGATAGGATAGACCCCGCCAGCACTTTGCTGCCTGCGGTTTTGTAAACAGGCTGGCTTTCGCCTGTTAAATGGCTTTCGTCTGCCCACGCTTCGCCTGCAATGACCACGCCATCCGCCGCGATGCGCTCGCCCTGCACGGCGCGCAGCGTGTCGCCGATTTGCACGTTTTCCAGCTTTTCAGGCTGCCATTGCGTGCCGCGCAACACGGTTACTTGGCGTGGCGTAAGCTGCATCATCAGCCCCAAGCTGTTGAGGCTGCCGCGTTTGGTGCGCTCTTCCAAAAATTTGCCTAGCGACACAAACGCAATCACCATCACGCCCGCTTCAAAGTAAACATGGTGCACAGGATGCCCCGCCAGCATCATGCCGATGGAATAGAGATAAATCGCCAGCGTGCCGATGGAAACCAGCACATCCATATTTGCCAAGCCGCCGCGCACGCTGGCAATCGCGCTTTTGTAAAATGGAATGGCGAGCCAAAGCTGCACGATGCTGGCAAGGGCAATTTGCAGCCAAGCGGGCGGCATCAGCGCGTGCGAGCCAAACAGCATCCCCACCATGCCGAGCATAAACGGCGCGGCAAGAATCAGCAGTAGCCAAGTACGCCAATGGCTGCGCCATAGGTTTGCGTTTTCAGGCTGCCTTTCGGGCAACGCGCTGGTTTTAAGGGCAGCCTGATAACCTGTTTTCTGGATGATTTGCATCAGCTCTTCGGGCGTGGTTTGCGCGTCGTCGTATTCCACTTGCGCGGTTTCGCCCGCAAAGTTCACGCTGGCGTTGGCAACGAAGTCTTTTTTGTTGAGCACTTTTTCAATGCGGCTGGCGCAGGCTTGGCAGGTCATGCCGTCAATTTGCAAATTGATGTGTTGGGTGGACATTTGGCTTCCTCTTGTGGATTAAGATGGGGCGAGAATAAAGGTTTACTCGGGGGTAGGGTCAAGAGGCAGCCTGAAAATGCTGTTGGGGGTGGTTTCAGGCTGCCTTTTATGCGCGGGTTATTGAAACAGCCGTTGCAAGCGTTTTTTCAAACGTGGCAGCTCGTCTTGGCAATAGGCGGCGGTTTTTTGCTTGCGCGCCTCGTCGGAATCGGATGGGCTGATTTTGTATCGGCTTGCCAGCAGCCGTTCCACCTTGTTTTCTTCGGCTTTAAACCACGCTTTTTCCATTTCGCGCGTCATGCCCAGCTTTTCGCAGGCATCCAAATAGTCTTCATTTGCTGCGGCGAATCTCGTAACCAGTTCTTCCAGCTCGGTATTTTGTGTTTTTTCGCAAGCGATGGCAACGGCGTAAACCTGCACTATATTTTGGGCGTGCGCCTTGCAGTCGTTTAAATGGGCAGGCAGTTTGGCTTGGGCGGATGGTGCGGAAAGCAGCGCGACAAGCAGCAGCGCGGTAAGGATAAGCGGCTTTGGGATGGCGGACATTTTGGGTTTCCTCGTTTACAAGGGTTAGAGACAGCCTGAAAAAGGATTTGGGCGTTTCAGGCTGCCTGAAATTCTATCTCCCAGTCAAAGGGGTAAACGCGCTCGGGCGGCAGTAGGGCTTGCGCGGCGGCGAGCTTGTCTTGGGCAATCAGCGCGTGGATTTCTTGCGCTACATCGGTGATTTCGCTGATGTTTTGTATCCATTCGTTGATATAGCGCGGCACGGCTTCGCCTGTTAGCCCGATTTGGATGCTGCGGTGCGGCAGCGGTTCCAGTTTCAGGCTGCGTTCGGGATCCCATTGGATGCGCACGGGGTGGGCGGCTTTGGTTTGCTGCCATGTTGCGCTGTCCATGCCGGCGGGCGGGTGGCTGAGGCAGGCGTGGCGCAATGCCCATTCAAAGCCGCTGCGGCTGATGTCTATCGCCAGAATGCGCTTTTGGTTGTCGTCTTTGCCGCCCCAGCCTGCGCGGTACATCATCCATAGGAAAGACGGTTTAATCCACGTCATGCGTTCCATTTTGAACGGCGGCGATACGAACCGCCCCGCTGCCAGCGCGGCATCGGCGATGACGTCGCTGTATGCCTGATAGACGCGGATGGTGGTGTCGGTGTACACGGCGCGGATTTGTTTGGGCGGTGTGGTCATAATGGTTTCTCCTGTTGGGTTGGGGAGAGGCAGCCTGAAAAACGATGGGCTGAACGGTTTTTCAGGCTGCCTCAACGCAATCCCAGCTGGTTTTGGTATTCGCGGCAATATCGCGCGTTACCCGTTTGCCGATGAGTTCGTCGTAGCACTTGGGCGGCAAGCCAAAGCCTGGGCGCACGCTGCGGATGCAGGTTTCATCAATAATGTCGCCCGCTTTCATATCGCGCACGAAATACAGCGAGCGGCGGAATTGGGCGTTGCCTTGTTCGCTGGATTTTAAGCCGTATTCCACGCGCCCGAGCGCTTGCCATGCGGTGCGGCTGTCGCGGCAAAGCGCGGCTAAATCGGCGGGTTCTAGCGAGAAGCTGTCGTCTGCGCCGCCGCCGTTGCGATCCAGCGTGAAATGTTTTTCTATCACGCACGCGCCTAGGGCAACGCTAACAATAGCGGTGGTGTTGTCGAGCGTGTGGTCGGACAAGCCGACTAGTGTGCCGTAACGCGCTGCCATGTCGGGCAGGGTGCGCAGGTTGTAATCGGAGGCGGGGGCGGGGTAGCCGCTGACGCAATGCAGCACGACAAGCTGGGTGCAGCCGTTGTCTTGGGCGGTGGCGATGGCTTCGGCGATTTCGTTGGCAGCCGCCATGCCTGTGGAAATAATCATGGGCTTGCCTGTTTGCGCGGCGTAGCGGATTAGCGGCAAGTCAATGGCTTCAAACGAGGCGATTTTGTAGGCGGGGGTGTTCAGGCTTTCCAGCAAATCGACGGCGGTGAAGTCAAAAGGGGAGCTGAAAATGGTGATGCCGATTTCGCGGGCGTAGTCAAACAGGGGCGCGTGCCAATCCCACGGCATGTGGGCTTTTTGGTAGAGCTCGTGCAGCGATTGCCCGTGCCACAGCCCGCCGTTAATCATAAATTCGGACTCGCGGCTGGGGAGCGTGATGGTGTCGGCGGTGTAGGTTTGGATTTTGACGGCATCTGCGCCTGCGGCTTTGGCTTCATCTATGATGCGCAAGGCGGTTTTCAGGCTGCCGTTGTGGTTGGCAGACATTTCGGCGATGATGTAGGGCGGATGGTTGGGGGAGATTTCGCGTTGGTTGATGCGCATGGTGGATGAGTTCTCTTGTTGATGGCAATAAAGTTGCGATTTTAGCGTGTTTGCGCGTTTTCAGGCTGCCTATTTGGCGCAAATGGCGTGTTTTGCCCGCCGCAATGCCACTTTGGTAAACAATCCTGCCCATGCAGCCTGAAAGCCCTGCCGCAGCATTTGCGGCAGCCCGCCCGCTTGTATTACAATCCTTAACACTTTTCACACTTGGCAGCTTTCAGGCTGCCTGAATTTATTTGTAGGACGTTTGATTTATGTATAACAAAGATATTTCCTGTTTTTCGCAAGACGGTTTTGTGAATATTGTGCATTGCACGGCAAACACCATCAGCGCGCCGCTTTGGGATTGGCTATTGTGGCTGCTCTTGGGCGTGGGCATATTTTTCACGCTGACCACAGGCTTGGTGCAGTTTCGCCTGTTTGGACGCAGCCTGAAAGAGATTTCCGCCAGCCGCCAAGACCCGAACGACCCGCACGGGATTACATCCTTCCAAGCGTTTGTAACGGGGCTGGCGAGCCGCGTGGGCACGGGCAATATTGCGGGCGTGGCGATTGCCATTTCCATGGGCGGCGCGGGCGCGGTGTTTTGGATGTGGCTGGTGGCGCTGATTGGCATGGCTTCGGCGTTTGCAGAATCATCGTTGGCGCAGCTGTATAAAGTGCGCGATAAGAAAACGGGCTTGTTTCGCGGCGGCCCGGCTTATTACATCGCGCACGGGCTGAACTTGCATTGGCTGTCGGTGCTGTTTTCGGTGAGCCTGATTGTATGCTTTGGCTTTGTGTACCAGTCCATCCAAGCCAATACCATTGTGCAGGCGGTGCAATCGGCGGCGAATATGACGGCGGCGGACGGCGTGTCGGCGGATGCGTGGCACGTTTACAAACACGGCATCGGCGCGCTGCTGGTGCTGTTGGCGGCGCCGATTATTTTTGGCGGCGTGCGGCACGTGGCAAAGGTGGCGGAAGGCGTGGTGCCGCTGATGTCGGTGGTTTATTTGCTGGTGGCGCTGTATGTGATGATTGTGAACGCGGGCGAGATTCCGCGCGTGTTGGGCTTGATTTTTCACGATGCGTTTAACAGCAAAGCGGTGGGCGGCGGCTTGCTCGGAGGCATCGTGTCGCAAGCGATGATGTATGGCATCATGCGCGGCTTGTATTCCAACGAAGCGGGGCAGGGCTCTGCGCCCAATGCCGCGGCTGCGGCGGATGTGAAGCATCCCGTGTCGCAAGGCTTGATTCAAATGCTGGGCGTGTTTATTGATACGATTGTGGTGTGTTCTTGCACCGCGTTTATTGTTTTGTTGTCTAATGTGTCGCTGAACACGGAGCTAAGCGGCATCCAGCTCACGCAAGCGGCGTTGGAAAGCCAAATTGGCGGCTGGGCGCAGCAATTTTTGGCAGTGGTGCTGTTTTTGTTTGCCTTCACCACGATTATCGGCAACTATGCCTATGCCGAAACCAATGTGAAATATTTGCACGGCAACCGCTTTGTGTTGCTGCTGTTTCGCTTGCTGATGCTGGGGTTTGTGTATTTTGGCGCGGTGGCGGAGATGCCTGTGGTGTGGGATATGGGCAATTTGACCATGGGCGTGATGACGCTGATTAACTTGGTGGCGATTGTGCTGATGTATAAAACGGTGCTGCTGCTGTTGAAAGATTACAGCGTGAAAGTGCGCCGCGGCATCAAAGAGCCTGAGTTTAAGCTCTCGGAGCATCCCGTGTTGAAACGGAAGATTAAGTCTAATATTTGGTGATGCTGGGTTGGGTTTGCGAATCAAGGCAGCCTGAAAACGAATGAAGCGAATTTCAGCGAAGCTAAAACGTGCTTCTGAAAATGTTTTCAGGCTGCCTTTGAGTGTTTGCGCGTACCAAAGGCAGCCTGAAACCAGATTTTGCAAGCCCAAAGCAAACAACCGCTATCTCACGATAACGGTTGTTGTGCTTAAAACGGCTGAAACTTATTTCTTCGCTGCTGCTTTCAAAATGCTGTATAGCTCATCTTTCAACGCCAATTTTTTCTGTTTCAACACAGCCACTTCGGCATCGGCGGTTGCGCTGGTAACAGGGTCGTTTTCCAAGCCGGCGATTTTGTCGTCTAGCTCGTTGTGTTCGTCAAACAAGCGGGCAAAATGCGCGTCTTCTTGTTTCAATTTGCTGATTAGGTCGCGAAATTCTGGGAACATGGTTAAGTCCTTTAAAGGGGTGGAAAAATCTGTTTTGTTGTCAGTATTCTATAACAAAGCCCCCTGTTTTGCCATACAATAGCTGGCAATTTTTTACACAAGGAGCAGCTATGTTAGCAAAATTTATCACCTTGGACGGCATAGACGGCGCGGGCAAAACCACGCAGTTAGACGTAATCCGCGCTTGGTTTGCCGAGCGCTCGCTGCCTGTGTTGTTTACGCGCGAACCGGGTGGCACGCCGCTGGGCGAAGCGTTGCGTGATTTGCTGCTCAACCCTGCCACCCAAGTTTCGTTGCACACGGAAACGCTGTTGATGTTTGCGGCGCGGCGGCAGCATTTGGAGGATGTGATTTTGCCTGCGCTCGCGCAAGGGGTGAACGTGGTGTCGGATCGTTTTACCGATGCCACATTTGCCTATCAGGGCGGTGGGCGCGGTTTGCCTGATGCGCAAATTGCGATATTGGAAGATTGGGTGCAAGGCAGCCTGAAACCCGATTTGACGATTTTGCTGGATGTGCCGCTGGCGGTGTCGTTGGAGCGGATTGAGCGCAGCCGCGAGAAAGACCGCTTTGAGCAGGAAGCGGCGGATTTTTTCACGCGAGTGCGGGCGGCGTATCTGCGCCGCGCGGCATCTGCGCCCGAGCGTTATGCGGTGGTGGACAGCAATCGGGATAAGGCGGTGGTGCGCGGGGAGATTGAGCGGGTGTTGGACGGGCTGTTTGGGGCGGATGAGGCAGCCTGAAATATGGGTTTACAGCGTTTCAGGCTGCCTTTGGGCAATGGCGGCAAAGGTTGGGCTACACGGGGTG
>CAJPSG010000055.1 GCA_905373195.1 Kingella oralis | reverse complement strand
CGTTTTCAGGCTGCCTAAAACATCAATTTGCCTGTGCGCCGCCATCGGCTTCCTGCACTTTCAACACCGCCTGCACCACGTCGTCCACCGTGCGCACGTTGCGGAAGTCTTCGGCGTTGAGCTTACGGCCTGTTTCGCGTTTGATGCGGTCAATCAAATCAATCGCGTCGATGCTGTCGATTTCCAAGTCTTCGTAGAGGTTGGTTTCGGGTTTGATGCGTTCGGGTTCGATTTCAAACAGGTTTTCCAGCGTGTCGGCGAGCAGGGCGCGGATTTCGGCTTCGCTCAGGATTTTGTGTTCGCTCATCGCCGCTCCTTATGCCTGTGCCTGACGACTTCTGACAAATTCCGCCAGCGTTTTGACGTTGGCGAAGTTGTCGCGCAGGTTGTCTTTTTCGCCGTCAAGCTGGAAGCCGAAGGTTTTTTGCACCGCCAAACCCAGTTCCAGCGCGTCCACGGAATCCAGCCCCAAGCCGTCGTCGCCGAAGAGCGGGTCTTCGCTGCCGATGTCGTCGGGGGTAATGTCTTCCAGCGCAAGGCTGTCGACGATGAGTTGTTTGATTTGGTGTTCTAAGTCGTTCATGTGGTTTTCCTTGTGAAATAGTCTTGCAGGTATTCGTTGAGCCGTCTGGCGGCGATGGGTAAGGGTTTTTCGGCGAGCCAGTCTTGCGGGTTGATGTCGTCGCCGACGGTGATTTCGTAATGGATTTTGCGCGGCGGGATTTTGTACCACGGCTGCCCTTTTTTGAAGTTGGGCGGGTTCATTTTGATGACCACGGGCGTAATCACGTTTGCGCTGCGCAAGCCGATGGATACCGCGCCACGGTGCATTTTGACCTGTCCGTCCCAGCCTGTGCGCGTGCCTTCGGGGAAAATCAGCAGGCTTTGTCCGCTTTGGAACACGGCTTCGATTTCTTCCAGCATTTCCATGCTTTCGTCGTTGGGGATATAGCCTGCGGCGCGGATTTGGCTGCTCATGCTGGGGTTGCGCACCAAGTCTTTTTTCACCAGCACATTCGGGTCGGGCGCGTGGCTGACGAGCAGCACAACATCCAATAAAGACGGGTGGTTGGCAAGAATCAGCTGCCCGCCGCGCCCGAGTTTTTCCGCGCCGTGAAACGTTACCGACAACACGCCCGACCATTGCAGGTAGCCAACAAAAAACCGCCACACGCGCCCAATCATGCGGCGTGCGGCAAGCTGGCGCGGCACATCGCCACGGGTGGATTTGAGCGTGTAGGGCAAGAGGGCGATTTTGAATGACACCCCCGCCACGCCGAACAGGATAAAGCCCAGCATGGTGGCGAAAAAGCGGCGGTAATAATCCAAATGGCTCATGCGCGTTTTTCCCACAGCCAGCGGCGGTTGGGATATTGCCGCGTGTGTTTCAGGCTGCCTGAAAGCAGAAAGCGTATCCAATCCAACGTGCCGAAATAGTTTTCAGGCTGCCGTACGCCATCGTCTGTTTCCACAGTAAGACAGAAATCATCGCCGCGCTCAATCACCATCGCCAGCGCGTAGGCAAACGGCGCGCGCTCGGCGACAACGGCGTATTCGGTTTTCAAAGGGTCGTCCGCCACCACCAGCAATACGCGCTCGATGCCGTCTGAAAACAGCGATACGGCTTCCGCCAACGCGGTTTCCAAGCCGTCCGCGCCCGTTGCCAGCGCGGTGTTTTCCTGCATTTCGCCGCGCTGGATTGCCCACTGCCCCGCCAGTGCGTTGTGCACCGACAAGCCGAATGATGTGGGCGATACGGTGTGCGTTTTCAGCAGCTCGGGCCACAATTCAAAGCTGCGGTTCATCTCGCCGTCGTGTGAGGCGTAAACCAGCGGGCAGCCTGAAAACTGCTCCGCCAAATCCCAAGCCGCTTCGCACACCAGTCGCGCCGCCGCGCCCAAACGCCGCCGCTGCATGGCAGGCAGAAATGCCAGCGCAGGCTTATGCTCGGGCAGATTTTCGGTTTTCAGGCTGCCTTGCGCCCAGTCGCGCCATTGTTCTGCGGTGGCAAGGCGGTTGGAAGCGGCGTGCCATGCGGCGATGTTGAAAGAAAACGTGCAGGCGGTGGTTATCATGGTGGGGCTCTGCGGCGGGAAAAGGCGTGCATTTTAACCGAAATTAACACCTTATGAAACCGCGGGCGCATTGGTATAATCGCGTTTTTTCAAAACACATCAAGCCGATATGCACCGCCTCGCCTGCCCCATAGAACACCCCGCCTTTTTACTGCCGCACAGCGGACACATGGTTTTAATCGACCGCGTAACCGAACACCGCGCCGATTTTGTGCGCGTAGAAGCCCATATCGGCAGCAAGCATATTCTGCTGCAAAACGGCGTATTGCCCGCCACGATGGGCATGGAAATCATGGCGCAAGCAATCGGCGCGTTTGCGGGCATACAGGCATTGAGCGCGGGCGAAGAAGTTAAACTCGGCTTTCTGCTGGGCACGCGCAAACTCAATCTGTTTGCCGATGCTATCCCCGTCGGCACCACGCTTGCCGCCACCGCGCATCTTTCCACCCAAGACCCCAGCGGCATGGGCGTGTTTGACTGCGAACTGCGCTGGACAGCCGCGCCTGACGATGTGCGCGATACGCTGCCGCAAGACGGGCTGCTGGCGCAGGCGACGTTGAATGTTTACAGCCCGAAAGAAGCGCGCACGGTTTGATTTTTCGGTTTCAGGCTGCCTCTTTATGGATGTTCAGACGGCATCAGAGGCAGCCTGAAAACAGGATATTGAAACATGGATGCCGTCTGAAAAGTAGGTCGGGCATTGATGCCCGACAAGCATCCGCAAATTGAAAAAACGTCGGGCATGAATGCCCGACCTACCCATGATGCAAACACCCAAACCACAGCGGCTTTCAGGCAGCCTGAAACCCCAAAACCCTTATCAGGAAAACTCATGAACAAAACCATCCTAATCACGGGCTCAAACCGTGGCATCGGCAAAGCCGTCGCCCTTGCGCTAGCACAAGACGGCTACGACATCGCCGTGCACTGCCGCAGCCGCCGCGACGAAGCCGAAGCGGTTGCCGCGCACATCCGCGAAATCGGCAGACAAGCGCGTGTGTTGCAGTTTGACGTGTCCGACCGTGCCGCCTGCCGCGAAATCTTAACCGCCGATGTGGAGGCAAACGGCGCGTATTACGGCGTGGTGTTAAACGCGGGTTTGACGCGCGATGCCGCTTTTCCCGCGTTTTCAGACGACGATTGGGACAGCGTGCTGCGCACCAATCTGGACGGTTTTTACAACGTGCTGCACCCCGTCATCATGCCGATGATACGCCGCCGCCAAGACGGGCGCATCGTGTGCATGGCTTCCGTGTCGGGCATCACGGGCAACCGCGGGCAGGTGAATTACAGCGCGTCCAAAGCGGGCATTATCGGCGCGGCAAAGGCGTTGGCGGTGGAGTTGGCGAAGCGCAAAATCACCGTGAACTGCGTCGCCCCCGGCTTGATTGACACGGAAATCGTCGATGAAAACGTGCCTGTGGACGAGATTTTGAAAGCCGTGCCTGCCGCGCGGATGGGGCAGCCCGAAGAAGTCGCCCACGCGGTGCGTTTTTTGATGGACGAAAAAGCGGCGTATATCACGCGCCAAGTGATTGCGGTGAACGGGGGATTGTGCTAATGGAAACCAAGCGCGTTGTGATTACCGGCATCGGCGGCATTACCGCGTTCGGGCGCGATTGGCAGAGTATTCAGGCTGCCTTTCGCGCCGAAAAAAACGCTGTGCAATATATGGATTGGCGCGAGCGTTTTCCCGAGTTGGAAGCGCAGCTCGGCGCACCGCTGCCCGATTACGCCCCGCCCGCGCATTGGACGCGCAAGCAGCTGCGCAGCATGGGGCGCGTGTCGCAATTGTGCGTGGACGCGGCGGAACAAGCCCTGCAAAACGCGGGCTTGCTCGGCGATGAGCGCATCAAAGACGGGCGCATGGGCGTGGCGTGCGGCTCGTCAACGGGCAGCACCAAAGACATCGGCGATTTGGGCGAACTGCTGCTCACCGGCACTTCGCGCAATTTCAACGCCAACACCTATGTGCGCATGATGCCGCACACCACCGCCGCCAATGTCGGCATCTTTTTCGGGCTGACGGGGCGGATTATCCCCACGTCCAGCGCGTGTTCCTCGGGCAGCCAGGCCATCGGCTACGCCTACGAAGCCATCAAATACGGGCTGATTGACACCATGCTCGCGGGCGGCGGCGAAGAGTTCTGCCCCTCGGAAGTGTATGTGTTTGACTCGCTCTACGCCGCCAGCCGCCGCAACAGCGAACCCGAGCGCACCCCGCGCCCGTATGATGCCGCCCGCGACGGCTTGGTGATTGGCGAAGGCGCAGGCATGCTGGTGCTGGAATCACTGGAACACGCCACCGCACGCGGCGCAAAAATCTACGCCGAAATCATCGGCTACGGCGCAAACAGCGACGGCAGCCACGTTACCCAGCCGCAAAAAGACACCATGCAGCAATGCATGGAGCTTGCCCTCAAAGACGCAGGCATACGCGCCGAACAAGTCGGCTATGTGAGCGGGCACGGCACGGCCACCGAAAAAGGCGACATCGCCGAAACCCTCGCCACCGAAGCCGTGTTCGGCTTTGTGCCCATGAGTTCGCAAAAAAGCTACCTCGGGCATACTCTCGGCGCGTGCGGCGCGCTGGAAGCATGGTTCGCCGTGGAAATGATGAACAGCGGCTGGTTCGCCCCGACCGTGAATCTGGACAACATCGACCCGCACTGCGGCAGGGTGGACTACATCACAAGCGGCGGGCGCGAGATTGAAACGGATTATGTGGTCAGCAATAATTTCGCGTTTGGCGGGGTGAATACTTCGCTGGTGTTGAAAAGATGGCGGGGGGCGTAGATGGTTTTTCAGGCTGCCTCTCTTTATATTGCTATTATCCAAACAGGAGCATTTGTTGCTGTATCGCAGATGAACAAAATAAGCACACGATGGCGAAACGCCTACTCTGGCAAACAATAAACAATAGGCAGCCTGAAAAGGGCACAGTGATGGCAAATGGGCTTTTGCAAAACACGCTGCGGGCTAATTTTTATTACTTTTAAATTGAGGAAAGAACGGTGTCTGAATCCAAATACGTTGTGCAACAGCATCTTGTTGTCAATTTATTGGGCTGGATTAATTCAGGAGAAATTGCCATTCCTGAAATCCAGCGACCTTTTGTGTGGACAGCCAGCAAAGTGCGCGATTTGATTGATTCGCTCTACAAAGGCTACCCTGTTGGCTACATCATCACTTGGCGCAATCCCGATATACGCTTGAAAGACGGCACATTATCGGCAGGAAAAAAGGTGTTGATTGACGGGCAACAACGCATTACCGCCTTAACCGCTGCCGTGGTCGGGCAACAGGTTTTAAACAAAGAATATAAAAAAGAACGCATTAAAATCGCCTACAACCCATTGGCGCAAGAAGGCGAAGCGTTTTTTGAAGTCTGTAACTCTGCTATTGAGCGCAACCCAGTTTGGATTAACGATATTTCCGAAATATTGGGCGAAAATACCAGCACGTTCAAAATCCGAAAAGATTATCTTGCTGCCAATCCGCAAGTGGACGAAGAGCTGATTGAACAACGAATTGATGCGTTGAAATCTATTAAAAACAATCAAATCGGCATTATTGAATTAAATCATGATTTGGACATTGATACCGTTACTGAAATTTTTATCCGTATCAACCAAAAAGGCGTGGTGCTGGGCAATGCCGATTTTGTGATGTCCAAAATTGCCGCCGACCAGCAATATGGCGGTGGGGAATTGCGCAAAATGATTGATTACTTCTGCCATATGTTGCGCGATGGCAGCTTTGCTCAAACCTTAGCCGAAAACAATGCGGAATATACGCAATCGGAAGCATTTAGCAAAATTAAATGGATTTCAGGCTGCCATGACGATTTATATATCCCTGATTATATTGACGTATTACGCGCAGCTTATACCTACGCTTTTGCTCGTGGCAAATTCAGCACTTTGGTTGCCCTGCTTTCGGGGCGTGATTTTGAAAACCGTACCAACGTTGAAAACATCGCCGAACAAAGCTATACCAAGCTGCGCCACGGTTTAGAAAGTTTTTTCAACAAGACCCATTACGAACGTTTTTGTATGCTGATTCAATCAGCAGGGTTTATCAATCAAAAGCTCATCAGCTCCAAAACCAGCCTGAACGTTGCCTACGCGCTATACCTCAAACTGCGTAACCACAACCGCCCCGAAGCTGAGATTCAGCATTTAATCAAACGCTGGTTTGTGATGTCTGTGTTAACAGGGCGTTATTCAGGCTCATCTGAAACCATCATTGAACGCGACTGCAAATTCATTGATGAACGAGGCTTGGAAGCCTATTTGCACCAAATTGAGCAAGCCGAATTGAATGACGGATTTTGGACGCACCGTTTAGTAAACGATTTAAATTCTTCCAGCAGCACAACAGGCGCATATTTGTGCTATCTCGCGGCGCAATGCAAAAACAACGACCACGCTTTTTTATCGGACAGCGTAACCGTAAACAGCTTATTACAACAGCGCGGCGACCAGCATCATCTGTTCCCCAAAAACTATTTAACCCAGCATGGTTACAAAAAGAACGATTACAACCAAGTTGCCAATTACGTTTTTATTGAGCAGCAAACCAATATCAAATTAAGCGATGATGCACCTTTGATTTATATGCAAAAAGTGAAAAACGACATCGCAACGCAAGGCATGGCATTAACCTCCATCAAATCAAAAGAAGCATGGGCGCAAAATATGGCGGCGAACTGCATTCCCTTCGATTTGAATACAGCAACGCATCAAGATTACGCTCAATTTTTAGAAAAACGGCGCAAACTGATGGCAGAAAAAATTCGCCGTTATTATGAAAACCTGTAATCACGCAATAAAAACCAAACAACAAGCAATTGAATCCATTGCCTAACCCCAAAGGCAGCCTGAAAA
>CAJPSG010000054.1 GCA_905373195.1 Kingella oralis | reverse complement strand
GCGGTTTAACAGCCAATATGTGATGATGGGCGGCCCGATGCAAACCGAGCGCGGCGATGCGGGCGAATTTTTCTTCATTGTTGTTGCCTATAATCGTGGCGATGGGGTGGGCAATGCGGATGCGGCCATCGCCTTGCGCTGCGCCGATGCGCGTTTCGCCAAAATCAAAGGCGAGGCAGCTGCCGCTATCGGGCGGGGCAAAATTAGGCATGGCCCATCGCTCCTGCAAAGTTTTCGCGGCGGATGCCCAGTTTGTTAAACGCGGCGGGGTAGCGTTCTTCGGGCGGCAGGTCAAACAAAATATGCGCATCGGCGGGCACGGTGAGCCATGAATTTTGCGCTATTTCTTGCTCCAACTGCCCCGCGCCCCAGCTGGAATAACCAATGGTCAGCACCACGCCTTGAATTTCGTTGTCTTGCTGCAAGCCTTCGATGATGTCGCGCGAGGTGGTGAGGGCGATGCGGTCGGTGATGCTTAAACTGCTGTCCCAGTTGCCCACAGGCGTGTGCAACACAAAGCCGCGCTCGGTTTGCATCGGGCCGCCCATCATCACATATTGGCTGTTAAACCGCGCGGGCGTGTCTTTGCCAATGGCGGCAAACACCACATTCATGGGCACGGGCGAGGGTTTATTGACGATGATACCCATTGCGCCGTTTTCGCTGTGTTCGCACAGATAAATCAGGCTGCCTGCAAACAGCGAATCTTCAAGATTGGGCATGGCAAGGAGAAAGTGATTGGCTAGGTTCATGGTGGTTATGCGGTGAAGAATATGGTGCGTTATATTGGGCGCGGACGAGGTTTTTCAAGGCGTGCGGAGGGGCGGTTTCAGGCTGCCTCAATAGGCGTAGGGCAAAGTAGTCTCATAAATTAAGTAAAGATAGTTGAAATTATCTAGGCAAAGTATTATATTGCGCACTTCGTTTATTAATTCTAACTCACAGGTAAGAGTATGAAAACTGTACAAGAAATTCGTTTTGAAAACTTTGAATTGCTGATTAAAGAAGCGGGCACAATTGCCGAATTGGCGCGCAAAACAGGCTACGACAAGCCTGCGTATTTGTATCAACTGCGCGCGCAAGTGGTTAAACCCAATGGCAAAACCTTGCAACTGGGCAGACGCGTAGCCGTGCGCTTGGAGCAAGGCATGAACAAACCATCTGGCTGGATGGATATTGACCATAGCAATGAGCCTGCTGCGCCAAGCGTTGCGGTTTCTGGCAGCCTGAAAGCGGTGGGCAATGTGATTGGCGTGGCTTTGACTTCGCCTGAAAGCGCGGTTTACGGCGTGGCAGTGATTCGTGCGCTGTTGAGTGCGGGCAAACAAGTTTGCGTGGCGTTTAACGATGTGGCAGCGCGTGCGTTTGAACAAGCGGGCATTGCGCTGAACGATGCCGCTGCGGTGCGCAAACATTTTTACGCCACCGAGGCGCAGTTGAGTTTTGCTGATGAGCAATTGTCGCCCTTTGCGCTGGATGCGGTGGTTGTGCCTGCGGCACGTGGCAGCATTATGGCGTTGATTGCCAATGGCGCAACCCTTGCCCCCGCTGCGCACATGGCAGAATTGGCGTTGGCAACTCAACGCCCTGTGTTGATTGCACCTTGCGAAACCGTGCTTTCTGCCGCGCAGTTGCGCAATATGCAAACCTTGTTGGCACAAGGCGCGGTGATTTTGCCTGTTTCCGCCGCCGCTTCTACCGAGCAAGCCGAGTTTTTGACTGCTTGCGTGTTGGCACAACTGGGCTTGCAATAAGCGCAAATGGAAGGTTTGTATGAACTCGTTGCGCTGCTGGTTCGCTTTGTGGCTTGGTTGATTAGTTTGCTGCCACGCGGCGATGCGTAAGGCGAATGCGCAATGGTTTTCAGGCTGCCTCTACTCTTGTTGGCAAGGGAGAGGCAGCCTGAAATGTTTTTTGTGGATGAGATTGAGTGATGCGGATAAATCATGCAGGGTGAGGTTTAGTCGCGCTGAATTGAATGAGTTTTCAGGCTGCCTTTGGGATTGCAACAGAGGCAGCCTGAAAATCTTGTAAACCGCGCAATCAATTCTGTTCACAGCATTTTCGCCTATGCCTAAACAGCGGCATTTTGCATTTTCAGGCTGCCTTGTGTTCCGATTATGGTTCACAAAGGCAGCCTGAAATATTTTTTGCGGATGGGATGGCGCGTAATACGGATAAATCATGCGAATGGGTTTAGCTGCGCTGAATAGGTTTTCAGGCTGCCTTTTGGATTACAACAGAGGCAGCCTGAAAACCCATTTACCGCAGCCCAGCGCAACCTTACGCCTCTCACCAATGCGCCATATTATCCCGATGCACCAGCTCATCTTCATGCGCGTAGCCCAGTTTGGCAGCGATTTCGTCGGCATGGCAGCGCAGGATTTTTGCCGCCTCCGCGCTGCTGTAATTGCTCAACCCACGGGCGATTTCCTTGCCTTCGCTGTCCACAATCGCCACCAGTTCGCCGCGCTGAAAATGCCCGTTCACGCGCACGCAGCCCACGGGCAGCAAGCTGCTGCGGCTTTGTTGCAACGCGGTTTCCGCGCCCGCGTCCACCACGATGCTGCCTGAAATTTGAATATGCCCCAGCAGCCATTGTTTGCGCGCGTTCACACGGCTAAATTCGCTGGTAAACAGCGTGCCGATGCTCTCGCCCGCGCACAGCCGCGCCAACACATCAGGCTCGCGCCCCGAGGCAACCACGGTGTTTGCGCCACTCAACGCCGCGCGTTTGGCGGCTAACACTTTGGTGTACATCCCGCCCGTGCCCACGCCTGTGCCTGCGCCGCCCGCCATGCTTTCCAAATCGGGATGGGCGGCGGAAATTTGGCTGATAAACTGCGCTTGCGGGTTTTTGCGCGGGTCGCTGTCGTATAAACCGCGCTGGTCGGTGAGAATAATCAGCGCGTCGGCATCCACCAAATTGGTAACCAGCGCGCCGAGCGTGTCGTTGTCGCCCAGCTTGATTTCGGCGGTAGTTACCGTGTCGTTTTCGTTGATAACGGGCACGATATTCTGCGCCAACAGCGTTTGCAGCGTGCTGCGGGCGTTGAGATAGCGCGTGCGGTCGCTTAAATCTTCGTGCGTGAGCAAGATTTGCGCGGTGTTGAGCTGGTGCGCCGAGAACGCGCGTTCATAGGCTTGCGCGATGCCCATCTGCCCCACCGCCGCCGCGGCTTGCAATTCGTTTAACGCGGTGGGGCGTTGCGCCCAGCCCAGCCGCTTCACGCCCTCGGCAATCGCACCGCTGGATACCAGTATCACGTTGGTACCGCTGCGCTTGATGGCGGCGATTTGCGTTGCCCAGTTATCCAGCGCGGTTTGGTCTATGCCGCGCCCCTCGGCGGTTACGAGGCTGGAACCGACTTTCACAACGATGAGCTTGGCTTGGGATAGGGTGGGATGGGTCATGGTGGCTTGCCTTTTTGAATACGAAAAAGAAATTTCAGGCTGCCTATGTTTACTCTTGTTTATATGGTAAGGCAGCCTGAAAACAAGAGCGCGATTTTAACCGATTTTGCGGGGCGATGCGCTTGGGCTGTGCTTGAATAGCGTTCACAAGCCCAACCGCGTTTCAGGCTGCCTCAATGTTTTCAGGCTGCCTCAATCCGCCCATTTCCGCGCCCGCCCAAAATAAATGCATTACAAAACAACCCTCGCTTAACAAAACCCAACAAATCGCTTGCATCCCGCCTCAAGCCTACATACAATGCGCGACTTCTTGGCCAGATAGCTCAGTCGGTAGAGCAACGGATTGAAAATCCGTGTGTCGGCAGTTCGATCCTGCCTCTGGCCACCAAATTCCAGCCTGAACAGCCTGCGTTGTTTAGGCTTTTTTGCGTTAATAGGCAGCCTGAAAACGATGTCATGCACGTTTCAGGCTGCCCTCAATGTTATTTTATGTTAAAGTCTCCCTCCTTCCTTTGCCCCATAAACTTGCTTCATAAACAGGACAATAATCATGCAAACGTGGCAGCTTCCCGAACACATCGCCGACATTCTCCCCGAGCGTGCGCGCCAATTAGAAAGTGTGAAAGAACAAATACTTGCCCAGTTTCGCACGCATGGCTTTGAGCTGGTACAACCGCCCTTAATGGAATACAGCCGCTCGCTGCTCACGCACATCGACAACGGCCTATCGCTGAAAACCATCCGCCTTGCCGACCAAATCACAGGCTGGCAGCTGGGCATCCGCGCCGACATCACGCCGCAAGTGGCGCGGATTGACGCGCATTTGTTGATGAAAAACCAAGGCATTAACCGCTTGTGCTATTCAGGCAGCGTGTTGCACGCCCAGCCCGATGGCTTGCTGGCAACGCGCGAGCCGATTCAAACGGGTGCGGAGTTATACGGCTGCGCGGATACCGCTGCCGATGTGGAAATCATTGATTTGATGCTGAAAACGCTGAAAGTGGGCGGGCTGGGTAATATTATTTTGTCGCTGGGGCATTTGGGCGTGTTCCGCGCGATTGCAGCCGCCACGCAGTTGGGCGAGGCGCAAAGCCGCCAGCTGCTCGCGCTGATGCAGGATAAAGATGGCAATGCCGTTCGCCGGTTGGCGCAACAATGGCAGTTGGACAACATTTGGATTGACGCGCTGGTGGCGCTGCCCGAGCTCTACGGCAGCCGCGATGTGTTGGACAAAGCCCGCGCCCAGCTGCCGCAGCTTACCGCCGTGTCGCAGGCGTTGGATGTGCTGGCGCAGGTGTGCGCGGCGTTTCCCGAGCAGGCGGTGCATATTGATTTGGCGGAAGTGCGCGTGGACAACTACCACACAGGCTTGCTCTACGCCGCCTACACGCCCGATTACCACGACGCGGTGGCGCGCGGCGGGCGCTACGACGGCTTGGGCGCATACTTTGGGCGCAGCCGCCCCGCCACGGGGTTTAGCTTTGATTTGCGGCTGTTTGGCGCGTATCTGGCTGCCAGCCAACGCCCCGAAGCGGTGCGCGTGGCGCAGAAAGATTATGCGGCGGCGAAAAATGCGGTGGATAAATTGCGCGCGCAAGGCGTGTGCGTGGTGGTGGATTATGGCTTGCCCGACAATTCGGGCAGCCTGAAAAGGTTGGTGCAACGTGGCAACGAATGGGAGGTGGAATAATGGGCGTGTTGCAATGGTTTAATTTGGACGAAGCCACGTTGCACTTTTTGAGCCTTGCCGCGCACATCATCGGCTTTGCGGGTATGGGCTGCGTGGTGCTGGCGTTTTGGCTGGTGGTGAGCGAAAAATGGAAGCCCACTTCGCTGTTGTATAACTTGCTCAACGGCTTGGGCGCGGTGCTGCTGATTTTGAGCCTGTGCGTGCATTTCAATTTAGGCTCGTTTGTGATTGAGATTTTTTGGATTGCGATTTCGGCGATGGGGATTGCAAAGCATTGCAAACGCCAAAGGCAGCCTGAAAACGAATGAAATGAGTTTCAGCGGAGCTAAAACGAGTAGCCCCCCAACCCATCCTTCCCCTTTTCAGGCTGCCTAACTCATCCAAAGGCAGCCTGAAAACCCACTTTCTCTAACCTAAAAGGTAATCAAAAATGGCACAAAACGTAGTTGTTATCGGCGCACAATGGGGTGACGAAGGCAAAGGCAAAATCGTGGACTGGCTGGCGGAGCAAGCCACAGGCGTGGTGCGCTTTCAAGGCGGACACAACGCGGGGCACACGCTGGTGGTGAACGGCAAAAAAACCATATTGCGCCTGATTCCCAGCGGCATTTTGCATGAAAAACTGGACTGCTTTATCGGCTCGGGCGTGGTGCTGTCGCCCGAAGCGCTGCTCGGCGAGATTGATGAGCTGAACGCTGCGGGCGTGCCCAATGTGGAACAACGGCTGAAAATCGCCGACACCGCGCCGTTGATTTTGTCTTATCACATCGCGTTAGACCAAGCCCGCGAGCAATCCAAGGGCGACAAAAAAATCGGCACCACAGGGCGCGGCATTGGTCCTGCCTACGAAGACAAAGTGGCGCGGCGGGCGGTGCGCGTGGGCGATTTGCTGAACATGGATGCGGTTGCCGAAAAAGTGCGTGCTAATTTGGCGTTGTATAACGCGCAACTGGTGCATTTGCACGGCGCGGCGGCGATTGAGCTGGATGATGTTATCAACAAAATCAACGAGTTTCGCGCGCGCATCTTGCCGATGATTGCCGATGTGTCGCGCACGTTGTACGACAAAAACCAGCGCGGCGAACGCCTGCTGTTTGAAGGCGCACAAGGCACGCTGTTGGACATTGACTACGGCACTTATCCGTTTGTTACCTCGTCTAACTGCGTGGCGGGCGCGGCATCGGCAGGCGCGGGCGTGCCACCGCAAATGCTGCAATATGTGCTGGGCATTGTGAAAGCCTACACCACGCGCGTGGGCGGCGGGCCGTTCCCCACCGAATTGTTTGACAACATCGGCGCGGGCTTGGCGGAGCGCGGCAACGAGTTTGGCTCGGTAACAGGTAGACCGCGTCGCTGCGGCTGGTTTGATGCCGCCGCGCTCAAACGCTCCATCCAAATCAACGGCATCAGCGGCATGTGCATAACCAAATTAGACGTGATGGACGGCATGAGCGAAGTGAAAATCTGCACGGGCTACACTTTGCCCGATGGCAGCCGCACCGACATCCTGCCCTTTGGCGCAGACGCGGTTTCAGGCTGCACCCCAATCTACGAAACGATGGCGGGCTGGCAGGAATCCACCTTTGGTGCGCAATCGTATGACGCGCTGCCCGACAACGCCAAAAAATACCTGCGGCGGATTGAAGAAGTGTGCGGCGCACCGATTGCGATTGTGTCCACAGGGCCCGATAGAGAAGAGACGATTTTGATTCAGCATCCGTTTGCGTGATGGGCGGGGCAATCGCGTAATCGTGAACACACAATTAAGGCAGCCTGAAAAGGGGTTTTATCCATTTTCAGGCTGCCTTCGTTTACAGAATTTTGTTTACAGGATGGGGCAGCCTGAAAACCCCTAGCAACAATATAGTCGCTCCAATTAAGCCTTATACA
>CAJPSG010000053.1 GCA_905373195.1 Kingella oralis | reverse complement strand
ATCAATATGCCCCATCAGGCTTTCTTTTGCCATCAACATCGCTTTTTCAGGCGTGCCACCGATGCCGATGCCCAAAATGCCGGGCGGACACCAGCCCGCGCCCATAGTCGGCACGGTTTTCAGCACCCAATCCACAATGCTGTCGGATGGGTTAAGCATCGCCAGCTTGGATTTATTTTCCGAGCCGCCGCCTTTTGCCGCGCAAATCACTTCCACCTTGTCGCCCGCCACAATTTCGGTGTGCACCACCGCAGGCGTGTTGTCTTTGGTGTTGATGCGCTTGCCCGCAGGGTCTGCCAACACCGATGCGCGCAACACGTTATCGGGGTGGGTATAAGCGCGGCGCACGCCTTCGTTCACCATTTCTTGCACGCTCATTTGCGCGTCCCATTGCACATTCATGCCGATTTTCAAAAACACGGTGGCGATGCCTGTGTCTTGGCAAATCGGGCGATGCCCTTCGGCGCACATGCGGCTGTTCACCAAAATTTGCGTTATCGCATCTTTGGCGGCGGGGTTTTGCTCTTTTTGCAAGGCTTCGTTGAGCGCGTCGATGAAGTCTTTGGGGTGGTAATAGCTAATGAATTGAAACGCATCGGCTATGCTTTGGATAAAGTCTTCTTGTTTGATTGTAGTCATGGTTGGTGTCCTTATAAGGCGATGAGAAAACGGAGACAGCCTGAAAATGTAATTGATTACACGGCGGCTGAAATTTAATTAAATCTTATGTTGCCGAAAATTACAGTTTTTTGCGGGCTTTGTCATAGGCAAAAAGGGGGAATTTGACCATCGTCAAAAATGCTTCATTTCTTAAAAATCTAACAAAATTAAACAAATAGCAGCCTGAAAAAAAATTTCCCGTTTAAAAATATTCAGATAAGTTAAGCGCGCATTTAGGAATGTTTACCATTCTTAATATAAGGTAAGAAATCTAGGGCGATTTTGCCCTGTTGTTGCGATTTAATCGCGTTTAAATTATTATTAAATCAATTAAGTAAACGCAATATTGTAAAAATTAACAAAATAAAACATGAGCAATTTTGTCGGAAAATGTTTGTATTTTTACTACGATGGATGATGACAACTTTGCTGGTAAAATTTCATCCATACAATTAAACAAACCTTTTTTAAACATAGGAACTCAACCATGAGCGAAGAACTCTACACCTTGGTGATTGACGGCAAAGAAATCCAAGCCCCCGCCAATTCATCCATTATTCAAGCACTTGCCCATGCAGGCAAAGCGATTACCGCCAACGTGGGCTGCATGGGGCAGGGCGTGTGCGGCTCTTGCCGCTGCTTGGTGCGCAAAGAAGGCGAGCGCAAGGCGGAAACCAAATTGGGCTGCGAAACCAAAATTGAGCCGGGCATGCAAGTGAGCTTTATTGATTACTTCTTGCCGGCTCGTATTCATTATTACGACATGAACAAAGTGGGCGATGGCTGGAACTGGCTGGACGAAGTGGATGAAACCTTCCCCGAAGCCAAAAACTGTCGCCATTGCGGCGGCTGTGATGCGGCTTGCCCCAAGGGCTTGGAAGTGCAAAACGGCGTGGCGCAAGTGGTGTCGGGCGATTTTTCCACCGCGTCCAACACGTTTGACGAATGCGTGATGTGCAACCTGTGCACGCTGGCCTGTCCCGAGCATATCCGCCCTAACCATTTGGGCTTGTTTGCCCGCCGCATGAAAACCGCGCGCACGCTGCGCCCTGTTGATTTGATGCGCCGTTTGCAAGAAATTGATAGCGGCAAGATTAGAGTAGAAATTGATTAAGAAAGGCAGCCTGAAAATGACTCACACCGCAAAAGGCATTGATTACGAAACCGCGTTAGCCAACCTGCGCCGCGCCGAGCCCCAACTCAACGGCACGCTGCCCGAAAAAGACGTTTTGCTCAAAACCTTCCACCCCGACTACGCCCCCAGCGCACACACCACATTGAGCGTGGGCGTGAACGCGGGCGATTCTTGTCATCCCGATTTAGCCCGCTTGCTCACCGCCCATCCTTTGATTGAAGACTACGATTTGGCAGGCGCGGAAAGCATGCGCACCGATGTATTGGTGATTGGCGGCGGTGGCGCGGGTGCAGCGGCGGCTTTAACCGCCGCAGCCGAGGGCGTAAGCGTGATTATGGCGAACAAGCTGCGCATCGGCGACAGCAATACCGTGATGGCGGAGGGCGGCATTCAGGCTGCCGTGGGCGAAGACGACAGCTTGCAACGCCATTATGAAGACACGCTTAAAGGCGGGCATATGGCAGCGAAAAAAGAATTGGTGGCGCAAATGGTTACCGATGCACCATCGGCGATTCGCTGGTTGATTGGCTTGGGCATGGATTTTGACACCCAAGGCGGCGACCGCAATGGCAAACTGGTGCGCAAAAAAGCAGGCGGTACCACCGCGCAGCGCATCTTGTGCCACCGCGACTTCACAGGCTTGGAGATGATGAAAGTGCTGCGCGAAGCGGTGGAAATTGAACCGCGCATCACCCAGCTAAACCGCCATCCCGCTGTGGAATTGCTGTCCGACAACGAGGGCAACTGCGTGGGCGCGGTATTGTATGACTTGGAAAAACGCCAACTGGTAACTGTTTACGCCAACGCGGTTATTTTGGCAACAGGCGGCTCGGGGCGTTTGCATTTGCAAGGCTTCGCCACATCCAACCACTACGGCGCAACGGCAGACGGCTTGGTGTTGGCGTATCGCATCGGCGCGAAACTGCGCGATATGGACAGCTTCCAATACCACCCCACAGGCGTTGCCCACCCACCGCACATGGCAGGCGCGCTGATTTCCGAAGCCACGCGCTCGGCAGGCACAAAATTGGTAAACGGCTTGGGCGAGCGTTTTGTGGATGAATTGCAACCGCGCGATGTGGTCGCCGCCGCTATTTTGCGCGAAGTGCAAGAAGGGCGCGGCGTGGTGCGCGATGGGCAAGTGGGCGTATTTTTGGACACGCCCCGCATCATCGCCGAGCAGCCCGATATTATGAAACGCTTGGTAACGCTAGGACACGTTGCCCACAAATGCGGCGTGCACCCCGAAAGCGAGCCTTTAATCATCCACCCCACGCTGCACTACCAAAACGGCGGCATTGAAATCAACGGCGATGGCGAAACCACCGTGAAAGGCTTGTATGCCGCAGGCGAAGTATCAGGCGGCATCCACGGGCGCAACCGCTTAATGGGCAACGCGTTGCTAGACATCATCAGCTTTGGTCGCCGTGCAGGGCGCGCCGCCGCCAAAGCCCCACGCCGCAACAACGTGCGCGGCGGTTTGGAACACGTGCACAACTTCCAACGTGCCTTGCAAAAAGCAGGCGTGAAAAGCGATGTGAAAGCCCCCGTGTTGTACCCCGATTACGGCACATTTGATTGGAAAGAACACGCAGGATTGGTGTGCGCGATTGATTGAGAACGCGATAACCCGTTTTCAGGCTGCCTCAGTCGCATTGGCAAAGGCAGCCTGAAAACGGAAAACCAAACCGTGCCATTATCCAGCGCATAGGCAGCCTGAAAACCATCGGGCACGCGCCAACACACTTTCAGGCTGCCTCAACCACCCAATCACCATACGGAATCAAAATCATGAAAAACGAACTGAACCAAGTATTACTCCATCCCAGCCGCCTTGTCGGCTCCGACTTAAACGCATGGCTTGCCGTGGGCGGCGGCGAAGGCTTGCTCAACGCTCTTACCGCGCCTGATAACATCGCCAAAGTGCTGGAAGACGCAGGCTTATGCGGCATGGGCGGTGCAGGCTTCCCCACCCACCGCAAATGGACAGCGATGGCAGAATCGCCCAGCGAAAGCGGCGACCGCTATGTGGTCTGCAACGCCAACGAAGACGAACCGGGCACATTCAAAGACCGCTTCTTGCTGGAACACGCGCCGCACCAAGTCATCGAAGGCGCGCTGATTGCTGCCGTGTACACCCGCGCCAACAACATCATTCTCTACATTAACCCGCATCTCACCGAATCGCTCGCCGCCACGCGCGAAGCCATCGCCCAATGGCAAAAACACGCGCTGTTTCAACGCATTGAAGCGCATCTGGGCAAACCGCTTATCATCAAAGTAACCGAATCATCAGGACGCTACATCGGCGGCGAAGAAACCGCCGTGATTTCATGGCTCAACGGCGGCTTCCCGTTCCCGCAATACAAGCCCCCGTTCCCATTCCAAAAAGGCGTGGCAGGCGAGCCCACCTTACTCAACAACACCGAAACGCTGGCGCACGTTCCCCATATCTTGCGCAACGGCGCGGCATGGTATCGCAGCTTGGGACGCGCCAACGGCGTAGGCACGAAGCTGTATTCGCTATCGGGCGACGTGTTAAACGAAGGCTTGTTTGAACTGCCGATGGGCATCACCCTGCGCGAGCTGATTGACAACTACGGCGGCGGTATGTTGGAAGGGCGCACCTTCAAAGCCGTGTTTATGGGCGGGCCATCCAACAACATTCTCACCGCCAAAGATTTAGATGTGCCGCTGGACTTCGTTTCCGCCAAAGAGCGCAATTCAGGCTTGGGCACAGGCGCGATGATTGTGGTATCCGAGGGCACCAGCATCGTGCGCAAAACCGCCGATTACATCCAATTTTTCGCCAACAATTCTTGCGGACAATGCCCGCCCTGCAAAGGCGGCACCTACCAACTCGCCCGCTTGGTTGAGCGCGTGGACAACGGCACCAGCACCGAAGACGATTTGCACGCCCTGCAAAATTTGGTAAACATCATGCCAGGGGCGGGACGCTGCGGCTTGATTACCGGCGCGGCAACCGTGGTCGCCAGCTCCATGCGCACCTTCCCGATTGAATACGGTTTGCCTGAAAACAAATAAGCGGCGCAAAGGCAGCCTGAAAACGGATGAATGCCGTTTCAGGCTGCCCGAGCCGCTTCCCGCGCTCTATCCATAACGGATGGCACACCGCCCGATACACTTTTCAGGCTGCCCGCAACCAGTCGGGCAGCCTGAAAAACGGTTGCACTGTTAATTTAAGTTATATCAAGGCAAAACGTGTTATTTAAGAGTTAAATCATGTTTGCTAAAATGGCGTTTCAGGCTGCCTAAATCGCCCCGGCAGGCGCAAATCGCGCAGCGGCAGCCTGAAACCGATTAAACCTTTTCTTTCTTAACTCAACTTTTACGAGGTGAAACCATGGGCTTTAAACCAATCCCAGCCGCCGTTGCATTAGCTTTAACGCTAATTCTCTGGTTTATCCCCGCGCCCGAAGGCGTTGCGCCGAACGCATGGCATCTGCTTGCGTTGTTTATCGGCATCATCGCGGGCATCATCGGCAAAGCCATGCCCATCGGCGCGATGGCCGTGCTTGCCATGACCATTGTGGCGTTGCTGCAAGTAACCGTGCCCGAAATGGGCGCAGATGGCAAACCCATCAAAAACCCATCCGCCCAAGCCGCCAAAGACGCATTAAGCAGCCTGAACAGCACGCTGATTTGGATGATTGGTATCGCTATTATGATTTCGCGCGGCTTGCTCAAAACAGGGCTGGGTTCGCGCATTGGCTATTTGTTCCTTTCTCTATTTGGCAAAAAAACCATCGGCGTGGCATACAGCCTAGCCTTGTGCGACTTGCTGATTGCGCCCGTTACCCCATCCAACACCGCACGCGGCGGCGCGATTGTGCACCCGATTATGAAAGCCATCGCTGCCAGCTTTGATTCCGACCCCGAAAAAGGCACGCAAAACAAAATTGGACGCTATTTGGCGTTGGTGAACTACCACGCCAACATCATTTCCTGCTTAATTTTCGTAACCGCCACCGCGCCCAACCCCTTGGTGGTGGACTTGGTTGCCAAAGCCACCGACACCAAAATCCACCTATCATGGGGCACATGGTTCACCGCCATGGTTGTGCCAGGTTTGGTGGCGATGGCGTTGATGCCGATTATTTTGTATGTGTTGTATAAACCCGAAATCACCAGCACGCCCGACGCGCCCGAAATGGCGCGCGCCAAACTCAAAGAAATGGGACCGATGAGCAGAGGCGAAAAAATCATGCTGGGCGTGTTTGCCGTGTTGCTCGTGTTGTGGGCAGGTATCCCCGATATGCTGTTTGGCGTTAAAGTGGATGCCACCACTACCACTTTCCTCGGCTTATCCTTGCTGCTGCTCACAGGCGTTTTAACGTGGGATGACGTGCTGAAAGAAAAAGGCGCGTGGGACACGATTGTATGGTTCGCCGCCTTGGTGATGATGGCAACTTTCCTCAACAAATTGGGCTTGATTAAATGGTTCTCCGACATGATGGGGCAACAAATTCAAGGCATGGGTTTAAGCTGGGTAGTCGGCTGCGCCTTGCTGGCTTTGGTGTACATCTATTCACACTATATGTTTGCCAGCGGCACGGCACACGTTACCGCCATGCTCGGCGCGTTCTACGCCGTGGGCTTGCATCTGGGCGCGCCGCCCATGCTGTTCGCGCTGATTCTCGCCGCCAGCACAGGCATTATGATGTCGCTCACCCACTACGCATCAGGCTCATCGCCCGTTATCTACAATTCGGGCTACACCACGATGGGCGAATGGTGGGTTGCAGGCTTTGTGATGAGCGTGGTTGAAATCCTGATTTTCTGCACCATCGGTTTGCTGTGGTGGAAAACGTTGGGATACTGGTAAACAAGCGTTTCAGGCTGCCTTGTGTGATAAGGCAGCCTGAAACCTAAAATGGAGCGGCGGCTCACCGCCATTGCTTATTGAACATCGCATGACTGATTTAACAAGATGTCGGCGAGCCGCCGATGCTCATCGGTTACAGGTTTTGCAAATGTTTCAGCCTGAAAATATGAAACTGGTATCGCAATAAAAAGGCAGCCTGAAAACGTATTCCAAACCGTTTTCAGGCTGCCTTTTTGTCGGCACAAAAAAAGGACGGATAAATCATCCGCCCTTTGGATAATCGGCATGGCGTTAATGATGCCCGCAGCCGCCACCTTTGTGTTTCTGCTCTTCCAACACATCATGCGCCTGCATATCGGCGTGGTAGGAACTGCGCACCATCGCGCCAATGGCGGCG
>CAJPSG010000052.1 GCA_905373195.1 Kingella oralis | reverse complement strand
GTTTTGGCGCACGGTAAGTTCTTCGTATAGCGAAAAGGCTTGCGACATATAGCCCACGCGCTTTTTGGTTTCTATGCTGCCTGCGTCGATGGGTTCTCCCAGCAGTTTGGCGGTGCCCGATGTGGGTTCCAGCAGCCCTGTGAGCATTTTCATGGTGGTGGATTTGCCGCAGCCGTTGGAGCCGAGAAAGCCGAATATTTCGCCCTTTTGGATTTCAAAGCTCACATGGTCCACCGAAGTGAAATTGCCAAATTTTTTGGTTAAATCATGCGCTTCCATCGCCAGCGGCGCATTGGCTTCGGGCACAAACGGCGGCAACACCAAATCGGCAGCGTTGTCTTGCTTATCTGGCGGCAAGAGTTTGATGTAGGCATCTTCCAGCGTGGCTGCGCCCAGCCGTTGCATCACGGCTTGGGTGGGCTCGTTGGCAAGCAGATGCCCCGCGTCCATTGCCAGCAGGTGTTTGAATTGCTCGGCTTCATCAATATAAGCGGTGGCAACAATCACCGTCATGCCGCTTTGTTCTTGCTGCAAATCGTGCACCAGCTGCCAGAATTGGCGGCGCGAAAGCGGGTCAACGCCTGTGGTGGGTTCGTCCAAAATCAGCAAATCGGGGTTGTGAACCAAGGCGCAGCACAGGCTCAGCTTTTGCTTCATGCCGCCTGATAATTTGCCTGCCGCGCGGTCGGGGAAGGGGGCAAGCCCTGTTGCGTCTAATAATCGTTGAATCCGCGCTTTGCGCTCGCGGCTGGTTAGCCCAAATAAGCGGGCGTGAAAATCAATGTTTTCTTGCACAGTGAGCGTGGGATAAAGGTTTTTGCCCAAGCCCTGCGGCATATAGGCGATGCGGTGGGATAGCTCTTGGCGGTCGCGTTTGCTTGCCATATCGCCATCCAACACGCGCACGCTGCCCGTTTGAATTTTGCGCACGCCTGCAATAATAGACAGCAGCGTGGATTTGCCCACGCCATCGGGCCCAATTAAGCCCACAGATGCGCCGCGCGGAATGTCTAGGCTCACGTTATTTAAAGCGTGGGTTTTTTTATTGTAAACATGGGATAAGGCTTGGATTTGAACGGCGTAGGGCATTTTGAGGTAACTCGGCATAAAAAAAGGGAATTATAGAGGGGAGTTGGACGAGTGTCCAAAAACAGCAAAAAGCATGATTTTGCTTACAAATATTTACAAATTAACCTGCCATTAAATTAATTTAACGCTTACCCATAAAATCTTAATTCAATTTGATTCCCATCAAGATTTGCCAAGAGTGAGAGGAGTATATTACTTCACACAAATAAAGAAATATTATGCTTTTATTTTTATTTAAGTTAAGGCTTGTATAGTTAGGAGAGGTGTTCCATGAATAATTATATGAATAAAGATTTAAGTTTCCAAATAAGTTCTATTTTTTTGAGGAGTGATAAAAATGGCTGACCATAAACTAAAACTGGGTTCGCTTACCGCCTTGGTAATCGGCTCAATGATTGGTGGTGGGATTTTCTCATTGCCCAAAGATATGGCATCGGGCGCAGAAGTCGGTGCAATTTTGATTGGTTGGGCGATTACCGCTGTGGGGATGCTGGCATTGGCGTTTGTGTTCCAAACACTTGCCAATCGCAAACCCGATTTGGATAACGGGGTTTATACCTACGCCAAAGCAGGGTTTGGTAACTATCTTGGTTTCTCTTCCGCTTGGGGTTATTGGATTAGCGCATGGGTGGGCAACGTTGCTTACTTAATGCTGTTGATGAATACTCTGGGCTATTTCTTCCCTGTTCTCAAAACTTCTTTCACTGACCCTGTAACGCACGAAGTAACTTCTAGCGTCTCTGTTTGGGGTATCGCGTTAGCTTCTGTTCTACTCTGGTCTATGCATATGTTGGTATTGCGTGGTGTGAAAACCGCAGCGTTTATTAACACTATTATTACCATCGCCAAAGTGATTCCACTGTTTGCATTCATCGTTATTTTGTTGTTTGCATTTAAATTAGACATTTTCACCACCGACTTCTGGGGCACAAAATCGCCTGATTTGGGCAGCGTGCTGACCCAAGTAAAAAGCATGATGTTGGTAACTGTGTGGGTGTTCATTGGTATTGAGGGGGCGAGCGTTTATTCTGCCAGCGCCGAAAAACGTACCGATGTGGGCAAGGCAACCATCTTGGGCTTTTTGAGCGTGTTGTCTCTGCTGGTTTTGGTAAACGTATTGTCTGCGGGGGTAATGAAGCAGCCTGAATTGGCCAATTTGGAAAACCCATCTATGGCACACGTTTTGGCTCATGTGGTTGGTCCTTGGGGTGCAACATTCATCTCTGTGGGCTTGGGTATTTCCCTGTTGGGTGCATTGCTGGCTTGGACATTGTTTGCGGCTGAAACCCTGTATGTGGCTTCCAAAGACGGTACCGTTCCCGCCTTCTTCCATCGCGAAAACAAAAATGCTGCGCCGATTAACGCGCTGTGGGCAACCAACATTGGTATGCAAATCTTCTTGATTTTGAACTTGTTCTCCGCAGGTTCCTATCAAAAAATGGTGGCGCTGGCGACATCTATGATTTTGATTCCTTACTTGTTCTCGGCTGCCTATGCTGCATTGCTGACCATGCGTAAGGAAACCTACGACAAAGACCCACAAGATTTGGGCAAAGACAGCATCATCGCTTGGATTGCCACTATTTACGGTATTTGGCTGATTTATGCGGCGGGCGTTCAATACTTGCTGTTGTCTATGTTGCTCTATGCTCCTGGTACATTCGTGTATATCTGGGCGCGCCGAGAAAACAAACAAGTGGTCTTCTCCGCGATTGAAAAACTGTATGTTGCCGCTGTGTTTATTAGCGCAATCGTGGCCGTAGTTGGTTTAGTACAAGGTTGGCTCAGCCTGTAAATTGAGCAGTTGAAGTTGTAATTTTTCTGTAACGCTTTCGGGTGGCGTTTTCAGGCTGCCTGAAAGCATAATCCTAAGGAGATTATCATGAAACCTGGTGTTTATTCAGAAGTAGGCAAATTGAGGCAAGTGTTGGTATGCTCCCCCGGCTTGGCGCATGCTCGCTTGACTCCTGCGAACTGCGATGAACTATTGTTTGATGATGTGCTGTGGATTGAAAAAGCGCAGCAAGACCATCTGGATTTCCAAAATAAAATGCGCGAGCGCGGGGTTGATGTGCTGGAAATGCACGATATGCTGGCGCAAACGTTTGAAAACAAAGAAGCACTCAAATGGGTGCTGGACCGTAAAATTACCGATAACAGCGTAGGCGCGCACGTTTCCCACGAATTGCGCGCTTGGTTGGAAGGTTTGTCTGCTAAACAACAAGCAGAATACTTAATTGGCGGCGTAAGCGTATTTGACTTGCCAAAAGACTTCCACAGCGATGCTGCTGATTTGGTTCGCGCAGCATACGGCAGCGCAGGCTTCGTTCTTCCTCCTCTTCCTAACACTCAATTCACTCGCGACAACACAAGCTGGGTATACGGCGGGGTAACTTTAAACCCAATGTACTGGCCAGCCCGTCGTCAAGAAACGCTGCTGACAACAGCCATCTATAAATTCCATCCCAACTTCACCAAAGACGGCGGCGTAAAAGTTTGGTGGGGCAATCCTGACGTAGATTACGGCGCGGCCACTTTGGAAGGCGGCGACGTATTCCCAATCGGCAATAAAGTAGTATTGGTGGGCATGGGCGAACGCAGCTCTGCACAAGCCATTACTCAATTGGCACAAGCCTTGTTCAAACAAGATGTGGCAGAACGTGTCATCGTGGCTGCATTGCCTAAATCTCGCGCCGCTATGCACTTGGATACGGTGTTCACATTCTGCGACCGCGATTTGGTGAACACGCATCCCGACGTAGTAGGCGGCATTACCGCATTCTCTCTGCGTCCCGATTCATCTAAACCAAACGGTTTGGACATCCGCAAAGAAAGCGAATCGTTTGTTAAAGTGGTTGAAAAAGCATTGGGCTTGTCTAAATTGCGCGTGGTGGAAACAGGCGGCGATGCTTACGCCACCGAGCGCGAACAATGGGACGATGCCAACAACGTATTCGCATTAGAACCCGGTGTGGTCATCGGCTACGACCGCAACAAATACACCAACGCTCGCTTGCGCGATGCTGGCGTAGAAGTGATAGCGATTGCTTCTTCTGAATTGGGTCGCGGTCGCGGCGGCGGTCGCTGCATGACTTGCCCCATCGTGCGCGATGCCGTTGATTATTGATTTGCAGTAATCGGCAGCCTGAAATGGGCAAGCCGTGTTGGCTGCATGATTTTCAGGCTGCCTGAAACCTTGTTTTCCTTAACCTTGTTATTAGGAGTTTTATCATGTCATTCAATCTGAACAACCGTCATTTGCTGAGCTTGGTTCACCACACTGAACAAGAAATCCGCTTCTTGCTGGATTTGTCTCGCGATTTGAAACGCGCTAAATACGCTGGCACAGAGCAACAAACCCTGAAAGGCAAAAACATTGCCTTGATTTTTGAAAAAACTTCTACCCGCACTCGTTGCGCGTTTGAAGTAGCCGCTTACGACCAAGGCGCACAAGTAACTTACATTGACCCGACTTCTTCTCAAATCGGTCATAAAGAAAGCATGAAAGACACCGCCCGCGTGTTGGGTCGCATGTATGACGCGATTGAATACCGCGGCTTCAAACAATCTATCGTGGAAGAATTGGCGGAATATGCAGGCGTGCCTGTATTCAACGGCTTGACCGACGAATGGCACCCAACGCAAATGCTGGCTGACGTTTTGACCATGCAAGAACACAGCGACAAACCTTTGCGCCAAATCAGCTACGCTTACTTGGGCGATGCGCGCAACAACGTGGGCAACTCTTTGTTGCTGATTGGTGCTAAATTGGGCATGGACGTGCGCATTGCCGCACCAAAAGAATTGCAACCCACCGAAGAATTGCAAAAAATGTGTGCTGAATTTGCCAAAGAAAGCGGCGCACGCATCTTGGTAACCGACAATGCTGAAGAAGCCGTTAAAGGCGTGGACTACTTGTACACCGACGTATGGGTATCTATGGGCGAACCTATTGAAGCATGGGGCGAACGCATCAGCAAATTGATGCCTTACCAAGTAAACAGCAAATTGGTAGCCGCCACTGGCAACCCACGCGTGAAATTCCTGCACTGCTTGCCTGCATTCCACAACTGCGAAACCAAAGTGGGCAAACAAATCGCAGAAAAATACCCAGAATTGGCAAACGGTATTGAAGTAACCGAAGACGTGTTTGAATCGCCATGCAATGCGTCTTTTGACCAAGCCGAAAACCGTATGCACACCATTAAAGCTGTGATGGTTGCCTCATTGTCTGGCTTGTAATATCCATTTCAGGCAGCCTGAAAGTAGGTTTTCAGGCTGCCTGATTTGCTTTTAAACGTATTTTTAGGAGAAACGCTATGCGTATCGTTATTGCTCTGGGCGGCAACGCCTTGCTTCGTCGCGGTCAGCCCATGACTGCTCAAAACCAACGTGAAAATGTTCGCATTGCTGCCGAGCAAATTTCCAAAGTATATAAAGGCAACGAACTCGTGATTGCCCACGGCAACGGCCCGCAAGTGGGCTTGCTGGCTTTGCAGGGCACGGCTTATTATCAACACGTTGATAACAAAGTGGAAGCCTATCCATTGGACGTTTTGGGCGCAGAAACCCAAGGCATGATTGGCTACATGATTGAACAAGAAATGGGTAACTTGCTGCCCAAAGACGTGCCGTTTGCCACCTTGCTCACCCAAGTGGAAGTGGACAAAGCCGACCCCGCTTTCCAAAACCCGACCAAATTCGTTGGCCCTGTTTACGAAAAAGACGAAGCCGAACGCTTGGCTGCCGAAAAAGGTTGGAGTATCAAACAAGACGGCGATAAATTCCGCCGCGTGGTGCCTAGCCCCTTGCCCAAACGCATTTTTGAATTGAATCCTGTGAAATGGATGCTGGAAAAAGGCGCGGTTGTGGTATGCGCTGGCGGCGGCGGTATCCCCACTTACTACGAATCCGAAGGCAAATTGGCGGGCATTGAAGCCGTGATTGACAAAGACTTGTGCTCTTCATTGCTGGCGCGCGACTTGAACGCCGATATGCTGGTGATTGCCACCGATGTGGACGCGACTTATGTGAACTGGGGCAAACCCGATCAAAAAGCGATTTTTGAAGCGCATCCGCAAGCCTTCCGCGACCTGAACTTCCCTGCTGGCTCAATGGGCCCCAAAGTAGATGCTGCTTGCGAATTTGCTGAAAAAACAGGCAAAGTGGCGGTGATTGGCTCGTTGAGCGACATTGAAGCGATTGTGGCGGGCAAAGCGGGTACACGCATTAGTACGCAATTTAACGGTATTACTTATCGTTGATTTGGTATTGCTGGCTAGCATAGCTAAATAAGGCAGCCTGAAAACGGATGATTCGTTTTCAGGCTGCCTTTTATTGTGATAACTGCTGACGTGCGTTTGCTATTGGATGCGCGTGTTCACTCGTTAGCCGCCTATAAGGCAGCCTGAAAACTAATCCAACAGCGCGTCCACAAAATCCTTCGCGTTAAACGGGCGCAAATCGTCAATGCTTTCGCCCACGCCAATATAGCGCACGGGGATGGCGCGGCTGCTTGCCAGAGCCGCCAGCACGCCGCCTTTGGCGGTGCCATCCAGCTTGGTAACGATTAAACCCGTTACCCCCAGCGCGTCATCAAAAGCGACCACTTGGTTCACCGCGTTTTGCCCGATGTTGGCATCCAGCACCACAATGATTTCATGCGGCGCATCGGGCAAGGATTTTTGCAACACGCGCTTCACTTTTTTGATTTCTTCCATCAAGTGCAACTGGGTGGGCAGCCGCCCCGCCGTGTCGGCGAGCACGATGTCAATTTTGCGCGCTTTGGCGGCTTCCACCGCGTCAAAACACACCGCCGCGCTGTCGCCCTTGGCTTGCGAAATCACGGTAACGCCGTTGCGCTCGCCCCATTCTTGCAACTGCTCGCGGGCGGCGGCGCGGAAGGTGTCGCCCGCCGCCAAAATCACCGATTTGCCCTGCGCTTGGAAATATTTGGCGAGCTTGCCGATGGAG
>CAJPSG010000051.1 GCA_905373195.1 Kingella oralis | reverse complement strand
TCTTTGGCGAAGCAAAGAAAAGTAAGTGCCCCGTCGGCACGAGACGCATGGTTAAAGCTAAATTCCAAGCCAACCACAAAGCTCAAAACCCATTTTCAGGCTGCCTTAACGTTTTCAGGCTGCCTCACACCGCGCAACCCGCCCAATAGTTTAGGCAGCCTGAAAACTATGGCATAATTGTGATTATTTGTAATTGGTTTGTAATCAAAGGTAAACAAAATGACGACCGCCAAAGGCAATGTATTCATCATTTCCGCCGCATCGGGCACAGGCAAAACCACGCTGGTTTCGCGTTTAACCGCGCACAATCCCAATATCCGCGTGTCCATTTCGCACACCACGCGCGCGCCACGCGAAAACGAGCAACACGGCAAGCATTATTATTTCACCACGCGCGAGCATTTTACCGAATTGGTGGGGCAGGGCGCGTTTTTGGAACACGCCGAAGTGTTTGGCAATTTGTATGGCACCAGCGCGGCAGCGGTGCAGGAAATGTGCGCACAAGGCTTGGATGTGATTTTGGAAATTGACGTGCAAGGCGCGGAGCAAGTGCGCAAGGCGTTGCCCGAAGCGGTAAGCATTTTTATTCTGCCGCCCTCGCTTGCTGTGCTGGAACAGCGTTTGCGCAACCGCCAAACCGATAGCGAAGAAGTCATCGCGCGACGGTTGAGCGAGGCGGAGCAGGAAATCCGCTATGCGTTTGCGTTTGACTATATTGTGGTGAACAACGATTTGGTGCAGGCAGAGGGCGATTTGCTGCATATTGTTAAAGCGCAACGCTTATTGCTGCGTAATCAAACGTTAAACGTTGAAAAAATATTGCAAAATCTTTAAAATTCAAATCTTAACAATTTTCAGGCTGCCTGTTATCCAAATGGGTTTTCAGGCTGCCGCAAACTCACTCGCCACAAGGAAACCACAATGGCTCGTATCACCGTTGAAGAATGTATTGAAAAAATCCCCAATCATTTTGATTTAACCCTCGCCGCCGCGCGCCGCGCTCGCCAGCTGGAAAATGGCACTTCGCCCTTGGTGGAGGATGTTCGCCACGATAAGCCCACGGTAACGGCGTTGCGCGAAATCGCCGCAGGGCAGGTAACCGCCGACAAGATATTGTCGCGCGTGAAATAATGGTTTTCAGGCTGCCTATTGCGTTGGATTGTGCGGTGGGCAGCCTGAAATGTTTAGAACCTGTTTACCATGCAAATAATGAATACAGATTCTTATAACTGGAAGGAATCATCATGTTAAAAAAATTGGTTTTGCTCGCCCTGATTGCTCCCGTGTTGGCAAACGCATCTTGGCTGGAAGAACGCCGTTGCAGCAATATCTACGAAGCAGGCTTTGCCACAGGCTTGTATTCGGGGCAATGCGGCGTATCCATTGAAGCCAACGCAGCAAAAATATGAACCGCGCTTGACGCAAGCGTTGAACAAGCATAACTGTGCTCAATACAACGAAAAAAACATCGCCAAACTAAAACGAAACACCGAAACGCTGAAAGCCAAATATCTGAAAAAAGCCAGCGCGCCTAATTTTTGCGCGAACTTTGATGCAGAAATTGATAAGCTGTTTCGCAAGTATGAATAAGGGTTGCGTTAAGGCAGCCTGAAAACTCGTTTACCGTGTGCCACAACAATACTCGTTGCACGGTTTTCAGGCTGCCTCATTGCCCCAAACATCCACCCATGCGCCAAACGCATCCATTCCCTTTTCAGGCTGCTTAAACTCACGCCCCAAAGGCAGCCTGAAATCAAGTTTCATCCAGCCCGAACCATCCCTTCGCAAATTACCCCATCCCAAAAGCTCATGCCCATTCCCTCGCCCCAAGCCTCTTACGACAGCCTAACCGCCGACTATCGCAACAAGCTCTTTCAAGAAGCCAGCTATCTTTCCGATGCCGAACAACAGCAGCTTGAAACCGCCTGCGCCTACGCTTTCCGCGCCCACGATGGGCAAACGCGCAAAAGCGGCGAGCCCTACATCACCCACCCCATCGCCGTTGCCACCGAGCTTGCCCGTTGGCACATGGACATCCAAACCCTCAGCGCAGGCTTGATGCACGATGTATTGGAAGACACCCCCGTAACCAAAGCGCAAATGGCAAGCGATTTTGGCGACACCATCGCCGAAATGGTGGACGGCTTATCCAAGCTGGAAAACCTCAAATTTGACAGCCAAGCCGAGCAGCAAGCCGAGAGCTTTCGCAAACTGATTTTAGCGATGACCAAAGACGTGCGCGTGATTATCGTCAAACTATCCGACCGCCTGCACAATATGCGCACGCTGGGCGCAAAAAGCCCCGCCAGTCGCCGCCGCATCGCCACCGAAACGCTAGAAGTCTATGCTCCCATCGCCAACCGCTTGGGGCTGAACCACGTTTACCGTGAACTGCAAGACTTGTCGTTTTACGCCATGCACCCCAAACGCTACGAAATTCTCAAACGCGCCATGACCGCGTTCAAAAAAAATCGCCACGACGTGATAGACCGCGTGTTGCGCGACATCAACCTGCGCCTTGTTGCCTGCAATATTGAAGCGCAAATTCGCGGGCGCGAGAAAAATCTCTACAACATCCATCAAAAAATGCTGTCCAAAAAACTCAAATTTGAAGAAGTGTTGGACATCTACGGCTTTCGCGTGATTGTGAACAGCGTTCCCGCGTGTTACGCCGCTTTGGGCGCGTTGCACAGCCTGTATCAGCCGCGCCCCGGCAAAATCAAAGACTACATCGCCATCCCCAAATCCAACGGCTATAAATCGCTGCACACCACGCTCACAGGCCCATACGGCTTGCCGATTGAAGTGCAAATCCGCACGCGCGAAATGCACGCCATCGCCGAAGTGGGCGTGGCAAGCCATTGGGCATACCAATCCAGCAAGGAAGACGAAGCCACGCTGCGCACCAACCAATGGCTGCAAAATATTTTGGACTTGCAAGCGCGCAGTGCTAACGCGATGGAATTTTTGGAACACGTTAAGGTGGATTTGTTCCCCAACGAAGTCTATATCGTTACGCCCAAAGGCAAAATTATCACGCTGCCACGCGGCGCCACGCCGATTGATTTTGCTTACACCATCCACACCGACATCGGGCATCGCTGCGTGGGCGCGCGCGTGAACCGCGTTGCCGTGCCGCTTAACACCACGCTTAAAACGGGCGACACGGTGGAAATCATCACCTCCGCGCATGGCAAGCCCAACCCCGCTTGGCTCAATTTTGCCAAGTCCAGCCGCGCCCGCAGTGCCATCCGCAGCTACATCAAAAACACCAGCCATGCCGATGCGATTGCCTTGGGTGAACGCCTGCTCGCCCGCGCGTTAAACAGCCTACTGCCGAAAAAAGTGGCGCAGTCTGAAACGCTGAAAGACAAATATTTGCAATCGCTGGAAGAGAAAAAACAAACGTTTGAAAACGTGTTGTATCAAGTGGGCATGGGGCGGCTGTTGCCCGTGTCGGTGGCGATGGAAATTGCCGATTTGGCGGGTGAACATTGGGGCGGCGAAGTGAAATTAAGCCCGATTCAAGTGAACGGCAACGATATGCCACACGTTCACTTGGGCAAATGCTGCTTGCCTTTACCGGGCGATAGCGTGCGCGCGGTAATCGTTGCCGACCAAGGGGTCATCATCCACCGCGACAACTGCGCCACGCTGCTGAAAACCGACAGCGAACATCAGCTTGATGCCGATTGGGGCATGCTGCCCAACAACGCCAGCAGAACGTATGACGCGGCGGTGGTGGTTTACTCGCTGGATGCGCACGCGCTGCTGGCGGCGATTACTTCCGCCATTTCCGACAACGGCGCAGACATCGCCTCGGTGGACACGCTGTCCAAATCGCAAAGCGGCACGGAAGGCTTTGTGGAATTTCGGTTTAATTTGAATGTGCGCGATTTGGCGCATTTGAATGTGGTGATGGCGGCGTTGCATCAGATTCCACAGGTGCGTAAGGTTACGCGGGTTTGATTGCGGTTGAGGCAGCCTGAAAACGGGGGTGTTTTCAGGCTGCCTAATTGTTTTCAGGCTGCCTTACTGTTACCAAAGTCGTGAGGCAGCCTGAAAACTAAAATGGAGCGGCGACGGCTCGTCGCCAAAGGGTGTATTCAATAAGGCTTTGCGGGTTGGAATAATGTCGGCGAGCCGCTGCGCCATCGGTTGCAGGATTTGGCAAAGGTTTCAGGCTGCCTTGCAAACTGCGTGCGCAGCGAAGCTGCACACCCTACGGCTAGGCTTGATTTCAGGCTGCCTAATTGAGAATGGCTTGGGTGGCAAGCTGTTGTTGTTCCGTTTGGGTTTTCAGGCTGCCTCATCCCGCACATTCAGCCACAAAATCGGCAAAATCGCGGCATTGCCTGCAATCATTGCCAGCGGTATCCATTGGATGCCGATGCGGGCGGTGGCAAACAGCGCGGCAAGGTAAACCAGCGTGGACAGCACAGAAATCAGGGCGATGCGCTTGTTTTTGCCGTGGTAAAACAGGTGGTTCACCAGCAGATAGTAGGGCAGGGTAAGCCCGAAGCCGAGCAGGAATAGGCTGGCGTAATACTGGCTGCCTGCGTAGGGCGCGCCCAGCAGCCATGTAAACAAGGCGTTGGGCAGCAGCCATGCGATAAGGGCGGGCAGAGGACTAACGGCAAGGCTGGCAAGGGCGAGGCGGCGGATTTTGGCGGCGTTCAGGCTGCCTTGTTTGATGGCTTGATAATAATGCGGCACGATGGCTTTGTTGGTGGCGAGCAGCAGGATGCTGAGGATGCTGGCAAGCTGCAAGCCTGCGGCGTAGATGCCGAGCTGTTCGGCAGCGTAGTGCTGGTGGATAACGATGCGGTCTAGCTGCCCTTTGATAAAGCCGCTGGCGTGGTGCAACACAAGCGGCAAGCCAAAGGCGAAGATGTATTGGGCAGCCTGAAACAGGCGGCGCAGGCTTAGGCGATGGCGATTTTTGGGGATAAGGGCATAGGCGGCGAGGGACACGGCGGCGTTGCCCAGCAACAGCGCGACAAAGCGGATGGCGATGGACGCGGCGTGGGTGGTTTCCAGCAACGCAACGGTGAGCAAGCTGGTGAGCACGCCGCTGGCGGTTTGGATAAGCGTATAGGACAGGGCGCGTTTTTGGCATTGGCGATAGGCAAGCTGCACGCCCAAAACGCTTTGCGCGGCGGCGGCGCACGTTACCGCAGCAAGGTTGATGGACTGCGCGGCGGCAGCAACGCCCAGCGCGGCAAGCGTAACCAGCGCGGTGTAGCCGTAGCCCGCCAGCATCACGCTGGGCAAATTGCGTTTGCCATACACATAAAAATAGCGCGTGAGCGCGCCATCTTGGCTCAGACTCAACACGATAATCAGCAGCGAAAACAGCGTTTGCCAATACGACAAATCGCCATAGCCCGCCGCGCCAAATTTGCGCGTGAGATAGGGTAGCAGCAAAAAAGGCAGGGCTTTGGCGGCGAGTTCGCCAATCAGGTAGATAAGGCTATCTTTGAGCAGTTTCATGGGCAGCCTGAAAACCTAATTTATTGTTCTTTCAGGCGTAATTCCAATGAAGCGACCAGTTTTTCTAATGTTGCCAACTCCCTATTTTGCTGCGCGATAATTTCGTCTTTGTGTTGAATAATCATCAGCAATTTTTCTTGCTCTGCTGCAAAATCAGCAGAATCTCTATAATAATTGCCAATTTGTTTACTGTTTTCATGCAAATGTTCACTATTCATAAAAACCAAAACATTTTTTTCATCCGCTTGAAATAAATCAGATATTTCCACATCCAATAACTGAGCAATTTTGAGCAATTTATCAATGTTAGGCTTAGTTTTGCCCAGTTCAATTTTGGCATAGCCATTGCGCGACATATCCAATTTGGCTGCCATCTCTTCTTGCGACCATTGTTTTTCTTCACGCAATGCGCGGATTTTTTCAGAAATTTTCATTTAACAGGCTTCCTATATTATTTAAAAATGCATATTCACAGTTTGCATCATGCAAACTTCCAGTTGGTAGATTTGTAAAAAACATGCCTTTACAATTCGCTAACAGTTTATCAAATTTCAATCACTCCAATCTAGGAAATCCACCATGCTCCGCAAACTCCTCCCCCTAACCCTAGTTTTATTTCTCACCGCCTGCGGCACCCTAACAGGCATCCCCTCCCACGGCGGCGGCAAACGCTTCGCCGTAGAACAAGAACTCGTAACCGCATCCGCACGCGCCGCCATCAAGAATATGGACTTACATAATCTCCAAGGCAGGCGCGTTGCTTTATACGTTTCCACCATGGGCGACCAAGGCTCAGGTACCATCACAGGCGGGCGTTATTCTGTGAGCGCACTCTTACGCGGCGAATACACCAACATCCCCGACACCCTAACCAGCTACGCCTACCCCAACTACACCACCACAGCTACCACTACCGCCGACACCCTAAGCAGCAACACCCAATCAACATCCGTGCTCAATTCCCCCAGCCATGTTCGCAGCAAAACAGGTGGCGCAAACTCCACCAGCAACATCGGTCTCAACATCAATGGGCAAGGCGATTATCGCAACGAAACCCTAATTACCAATCCCCAAGACACCACCTTTCTCAACAGTCTCATTCAAACCGTCTTCTTTCTACGCGGCATAGAAATCGTCCCCGCCCAATACGCCGACACCATCATGTTCATCAACATAGACGTATTTGGCACCATCCGCAGCCGCACCGAGCTGCATCTTTACAACGCCGAAACCCTAAAAGCCCAAACCAAGCTGGAATACTTTGCCATAGACAAAAACAACCAACAGCTACTCATCAAACCCACCACCAACGCCTACGAAGCCCAATACCAAGAACGCTACGCCCTATGGACAGGACCTTACGCCATTAACAAAAACATCAAAGCCACCGATGGCTTAATGGTAGATTTCTCCGATATAGAACCCTATGCCCATAGCACACAAGGTAGCCTGAAAACCGAAAGTTTGCACCAAGCACAGCCAAACGAAGCACAATCAAACGAAGCAAACTTCGGCACCCCAACCACCAGCGAAGCCGAACCCAGAATAGCCCCCCAACGCCCCAGCGAT
>CAJPSG010000050.1 GCA_905373195.1 Kingella oralis | reverse complement strand
TTTTTCAGGCTGCCTCAATCACCCAGTATAAAGGCAGCCTGAAAACCACTCCATCGTTTCAGGCTGCCTTATTAGGATTAGGACAACAACGCCACCGCTAAATATTCGCCGTCAATCGGTTTCGCAACCAGCGCACCGTCTCCGCGATTTCCCCTGCCAGCAAACCAATCGGACCCACTTGCATATACGCCAAAATTTCCGATGACGCGCCGTGCAACCAAACCGCCGCGGATACGGCTTCTTCCGCCGCAATGCCTTGCGCCAACAAGCTGCCCACAATGCCCGACAACACATCGCCGCTGCCTGCGGTTGCCAAGCCCGCGTTGCCTGTTTTATTCACGTGCAAAAAGCCCCGCGCCGATGAAATCACGGTTTCATGCCCTTTTAAAATGCACCACGCGCGATAGCGGTTGGCGATTTCACGCGCCGCCCATGCGCGGTTGCTTTGCACGCGGCTTGCGCTCACATCCAGCAAATGCGCGGCTTCGCCAGGGTGGGGTGTGAGCACCAAATCGGTATGGCGAGCGGGCGGGAACAATTTGGGATGGTTCACCAGCAAATGCAGCGCGTCTGCGTCTAACACCAGTTGCGGGCGGTTGCTGTTCCAAATGGCGTGCAAAGCGCGGGCGGCGGATTCGTTTTGCCCCAAGCCGCAGCCAATCACCCATGTGCTGATGTTGTTGCGCTGAACAATATGCGCGCTGGTGTCTAGCATCAATTCGGGATGATAGGCATAGGCGGCGCTGGGCGGCGTGGCTTGGTTAAGCCCAACGAACACCTTGCCGCAACCCGTTTGCAGCGCGGCAATCCCCGCCAGCAATGCCGCGCCTGTCATGCCATCGCCGCCGCCAATAATGCCCACCGTGCCAAATGTGCCTTTATGGCTGTTGCTGGGGCGGGGGGCAAGCAAGCTGGGAAAATGTTGCTGCGCGTGGGCGCGATAGGGCGCAATATTGGGCGGGGCGATGTGGAACATGATGAAATCCTTTTTTTGAATGAAACGCTTATCTTGTCTGCTTAGGCAGCCTGAAACGCAGTTAAACCATTAAACGATGTAATCATCTTTTTCAGGCTGCCTGATGCAGATAGGCAGCCTGAAAATCATTTTCCATATTCGCGTTCCGTTGTTTTGCCTTGTTTGCGTACCTGCGCGCGCAATTCTTCATCGCTGTTGCGTGCTTTGGTGTCCAAGCAAAACGCATCGTACAACACGCGGCGCACGCGGTCGGTGGCATTGCGCTTGCCGCCCAGAGTTGTCCATTGCGCGTTGCGCGGCTCAATCCAGCGGTGGTTTACCAAGTCGGCGTAGCCGTAGGTTTTCAGCTTAGAGCCTTCCGAATCCAGCAGCTTTGTGCCCGTAACGCACAGCAGCCCCTCGGCAGTAATGTTGTCGTAGCCCGCTTCGGAGCGATTGTTGAACACATAGCGCACGCTGCCATCGGGCGCTTGCGTGATGCTGCTCAACAAAATGCGCGGGCTGCCCTTGTACACATTATCAATATACAACTCAAACCAATCGCCCTCGTTGGGGTTGGGCACAGCAGGCAGCGGTACATCCATCTCGTTAAATTCTTTGTTGTATTCGGTAACGTTTTGCATAAAAATTTGTTGCCGCCTGTCTAAATAGTCATCTCCATCGGCAAAGGCAGCCTGAAAACCGCCATACAACAGCGCGGCAAGCAGAATTTTTTTCATCGTTTGCGTCCTTTCTATGGTTCAAGGCAGCCTGAAACGGGTAAACGTATTTTCAGGCTGCCTCTATTGTGGCTTACTGCTTCAACGCTGTAATCACATTTTCTTTTACCGTTTCAACAGGTTGCGTGCCATCCACTTTGATGTAACGCGGCGCGTGTTCGCCCGTTAATTGGCTGTAAAAGCCCACCAAAACTTCGGTTTGCTCGTGATACACCGCAAGGCGTTTTTTCACCGTTTCTTCTTTGTCGTCATCACGTTGCACCAAATCTTCGCCCGTTTCGTCATCCTTGCCAGCCACTTTGGGCGGATTGTATTTCACATGATACGTGCGCCCCGATGGCAAATGCACGCGCCGCCCGCTCATGCGTTCTACAATCGCCGCGTCGGGCACATCAATTTCCACCACCGCGTCCAAATCCACGCCCGCTGCCACCATCGCTTCGGCTTGTGTCAATGTGCGCGGAAAGCCGTCAAACAAAAAACCATTGGCGCAATCGGCTTGGGTAATGCGCTCTTTCACCATGCCGATGATGATGTCATCGCGCACCAAGCCGCCTGCGTCCATGATTTTTTTCGCTTCCAAGCCCAAAGGCGTGCCCGCTTTAATCGCCGCGCGCAGCATATCGCCTGTGGAAATTTGTGGAATGTTAAACTCGCGTGTGATGAATTGTGCTTGTGTGCCTTTGCCTGCGCCCGGTGCGCCCAGTAGTAAAACTTTCATGTGTTTGCTTTCGTAAACAAGTGTGAGAAAAACACATAATAATAGGTTTTCAGGCTGCCTAAAAGGGGCGAGCCTGCGCCGTTGTGTTAAGTTGTGGTAAGTAGGCTATATTATTGGCGGTTTAACGCGGTTCTACTTGGCAGAAACAGGGATAAAAGGCTATCATAACATTTTAAGAATTGTTAAGCTATTGTATCAATCCGCTTGCGGGCGTTCGCACGGATAGGGAGATGAATTTTGAAAACGAATCCAAAAATGATTGCAGCATCGCTGTCGTTCATCACATCGTTTAGCGCGGTTGCAGGCATCGGTGGTGTGAATGTGCAATCTAATCTAGGCGAACCTTTTTCAGGCAGCATCGTGGTAACAGGGCAAGAAGCCCAAGCGGCATTGCAAAACGGTGCAATCGTTTCAGGCAACGGCATAAGTGGCACGGTTGCCCCTCATGGCAATGGCAATGCTATTATTCGTCTTCGCTCCAATTCCGCCGTAAACGACCCCATTTTGACTTTCACTGTTCGCGCGGGTAATCAAACTCGCCAATATACCGCCATGATCAATCCTTCGCACTATCGCCCTAATCCATCGTCGGCGCGTTCTAATCGCGACACGCGTAAAGCGGTTGAACTGAAACCACAGCACCAACATCGTGCAGTTGAAAGCGATGATATTGAAATGCAACAAGAAATGCGCGAAACACGCGAAGTTGCGCCACGCGCAGAAAGAACACACGCTGCGAACCCGCGCTACCATCGCGTGCATTCAGGCGAGAGCTTGGCTTCTATCGCCGCGCGTTATCGCCCACACGGCATGAGCGTGCAACGCGCCATGCGTGCCTTGATGGCAGCCAATCCACGCGCATTCCGCAACGGCAGAATGTATCGCAATGTAACGCTGTATATCCCCACCGCATCGCAATTCCATGCTTACGCCAAATCGGCACAACGCAAACATCAATCGCCACGTATTTCGCGCGGCGCAGCCATTGTTGCCCCAGCGGTAACCGAAAATACCACAGCCGATGCAGTAGAAACCGCACCAAACAAAGCGGTTACGCCGCCTCCTGTAAAAGTTGAGCCCGTAAAACCTGTTGTGCCCGCTAAACCGCAAGCGGAAGAACAGCCTATTGAGGAAAAAACCGCCGCAAAAAAAACTGCTGCGGAAAAACCCGCAGTAGAAAAACCCATTGAAGAACCAGCCAAACCCGTAGAACCCGCGAAAACAGAAGCCTCTAAACCTGCGCCCGAAGCAACGAAACCTGTTCAACCCAAAGCCTCGCAAGCGGAACAGATGCAGCCTGAAAACGCAGTTGCAGCTTCTGAAAGCCAAACCGCTTCTGCGGGAACTGCGCCTGTCGAAGCTGCATCTGCTGCAACAGAAGCGCCTGCCCCTGTTGCCGAACAACAACCCACACCGCCAGCGGAAGAACCCGCTGCCGAAGAAGGCTTGGATTGGACATTGATTGGCGGCGGCGTGGCTGGCTTGGCAGCATTGGGCTTGGGCGGGGCTTATTTGCTCGGTCGCCGCAAAAAATCACGCGCCAATTCGTTTGATAACGACAGCGCCGATGCCAGCGATGATGAATTTGACGGCAGCGACATTCAATTTGACGGCACAGCCAGCCCCGAGACCGATGATTGGATGTTGGATGCCAATGTGGAAAAAGCGGATAAAGTCAGCGATGATTTCTTTGACTTGCCACCCGATGATACCAACGTTGCGCCTGCTGCATCTAGCCAATCATTTGATTTGGATGATTTTACGCCCGAGCAATTTGACGATAACGAGGAATGGTCGGTATCACTGGAAAATGAAGAGCATGAAGACGCACATCCTCATGCCAATCCATTGTTGGTAGCAGAAAATGCCACATCATTTGATGCCAATGATTGGCAAGTGGATGACATCGTTTCCATTGAGCCAGAAGATGCTGCGCCTGCGCCATCGCCTAGCCATAGCGCCGCCGCTGCCGATGATTTCATCATTGATGATACGCCGATTGGGCAGCCTGAAACCGCTGTGAGCGCAGACGATGATTTCTTATCGTTTGATGATTCCATTCAATCTGATGACATCATTCCTGCGCCTGTCGAAGAAGCCGCGTTTGATTTGGATGCGTTTAATAATGCGCTACCCGATATTGAAGATACGCCCGCGCCAGCAGAAACCGCTTCCAGCGATGATTTCTTAGATTTTGACGTAAGCGATATTGTTGCGCCTGCTGCGGCTACTGCCGCTACTGCCACCGTTGCTGCGACCACTGCCCATGTTGCCACGCCTGATGTGGCATTGGATGATTTCTCGCTGGATACGCCTGCCGCATCATCTGATTTTGATTTGGATGTGCCTGCGGTGGAAGAAGCCGCGCCTGTGTTGGATGCGCCAGAAGTGCCTGAATTGGTGGCAGATTTGGATGTGCCCGCGATTGCCGAACCTGCGATGGACTTCACCGCGCCCGAAGTGGCTTTGGATGATTTCAGCGTAGAAACGCCTGCCGTAGATGCGATGGATTTCAACATGGATGCGCCTGTTGTTGAAACGCCAGCGGTTGATAACGCGATGGATTTTGCCTTAGACGATTTTGCGGTTGAAACGCCTGCTGCGCCTGCGGTGGATACATCGTTTGATGATGGCTTGGATTTTGCTGTGGCGGATACGCCTGCGGCAGAGCCTGCTGTGGTTGATTTTGGCTTGGATGATGCGTTTGATACGCCTGCGGCTGATTTTGCGCCTGAAACGCCTACTTTTGAGCCTGTTGAACAACCATTTGCTGATTTGTCGCTGGAAGAACCTGCTGTGGCTGAACCTGCGGTTGCTGCGCCTGCATTTGATGATTTGTCGTTTGACGAACCTGCTGTATCTGCGCCTTCGTTTGATGATTTGTCATTTGATGAGCCTGCTGCGCCTGCGGTTGATCAAGCTGTGGACGATTTGTCTTCTTGGGATATTGAAGAATTGCCTGAAACGACGAACAACGATGCGGGCTTTGTTTCTGAGGCGGTGGGTTTGACCGAGCCTTTGGAAGCGAAGTTGGAATTGGCAAAAATGTATCTGGAAATTGACGATGCCGTAGCCGCGCGCGAAACCTTACGCGAATTGGTAACTGAATCGCACGGCGATATTCAAGCGCAAGCGCAACAGTTGTTGAGTGAATTGGGCGGCTAGTCGCTGTGGATGTTAAAGAACACCGTTATGTTTACAAGGCATAGCGGTGTTTTTTTGTGGGCAGGCGATAGAGGCAGCCTGAAAACGCAAGTAAACCATCATGCCGTTGCGTGTTGGCACAAAAAAGGCGGAAATCCCATCCGCCTATTTATTTGTTTACACGCTAAGGTCTGTTGATTGTCAACAGACCTTAGGCATCACATCAAGGCAAAACCAAAACGGCTTCGGCTTCCACCAATGCGCCGCGTGGCAACGATGCCACGCCAACGGCGGCGCGAGCAGGGTAGGGGACAGCGAAGTATTGTTCCATCACGGCGTTGAAGGTGGCGAAGTGGCTTAAATCGGTGAGGTAGGCGTTGAGCTTAACGATGTCGTTTAGGCTGCCGCCTGCGGCTTCGCACACGGCGCGCAGGTTTTTAAACACTTGGTGGGCTTGGGCTTCAAAGTCGTCGCCCACTAATTGCATGGTGTCGGGCACAAGGGGGATTTGCCCGCTGAGATACACGGTGTTGCCTGCGCGGATGGCTTGGTTGTATGCGCCGATGGCGGCGGGGGCTTTGGGGGTGTGGATAACGGTTTTGGTCATTATAAAGTCCTTGTTAGGGGGGGAAAATGGGTTTCAGGCTGCCTAATGGTTTCAGGCTGCCTATGCTATGGCAGGATTATCGTTTGCGCTTGGGCTGTGCTAATTGCTGTAAGGAGTACGCGGGCGATAACGGAATTTTTGTCATCCATAGGCAGCCTGAAAAGCTGAAAACGCATAGTGAACGATAAAGCCAGCGGGTAAAGGTAAACAGGGTTTCAGGCTGCCTTTTTGCGTGCAAGCAGCGGCAAGCCTGTGGCTTGGACGAGCTGGGTGGCGATGTACGCGCTGTTTTGGTTGGTTACAAATTGGTTGGGCTTGCCTGCTGCGCCGATAAGCCAGATTTGGTCGTGTTCGCGCAGGATGCCGATGAAGTCTTGCGCGGGAGCGGTGGCTTGGGTTTGCCAGCGCAGGGAGGCATCTAGCGTTTGCCATTCAAAGATGTCGCTGCCAGCGTGGTAGCGGAATTGGCGGGCGGTGGAGGCGGTTTGCCAGATGGTGAACAGGATGCTGCCAGCGGCAATGAGCATCATCAAAGCAGCGGGGAGACTGCTTAGGCTGAACAACAGGGCGAGCGATGCGCTGATGATGCAGGCTGCGAGCCAGAGTTTGCGCGAAAAATAGGCGGTTTGCATGGAGCGGCGGGCAGCGGAGTTGCGTGGCGGGATGCTGGGAGCGGATGGGATAATTGGCTGATTTTGTTTGCGGTGGTTGCGCCATCGGGTGTAGCTTTGTAGGCAGCCTGAAAGGGCGTAAAGCAACAGGATGCTTGCGACTGCCCATGCGGTGTAGATGGCCCATTTTTCGTTGGCAAACTGGGGCGCGTAGTGAATGGCGGCAATGCCTGCGCTGATAACGATGCCCGCCCAAATCAGATGCAGCACAAACACCCATAGCGGATTGCTGGGGGCGAGGGCAGCCTGAAATTGCTCGGGGCGGGCGGGCTGTTCGCTTAAATCGGCTTGCTGGCGCAGTACGCAGGGGATAAGCGGGAGCTGGGTTTGTTGGGCGATGCGTTGTTGCGCCTGTT
>CAJPSG010000049.1 GCA_905373195.1 Kingella oralis | reverse complement strand
AAGAGTGGGTATGGCGGCGATACGCCATGTGCTGTTTCAGGCTGCATCAAGGCTTGGGCAGCCTGAAATGGGATTGGGCGACGGAGCTGTTCTCGCGCTATGGGTTGAGCTTGGGCGCAGCGCGCGAACGCATTTTCAGGCTGCCTCGGGGTAGCTGCCTTTAACCAATATATCGCGGGTTACGTTTTGGATGTCGCGGTGTCCTGTGAACGCCATGCTCAAATCCATTTCGTTGTACAGGATTTCCAGCGCGCGGGTTACGCCTGCTTCGCCGTAGGCGGCGAGTCCGTAGAGATAGGGGCGGCCGATGAATGTGCCGCGCGCGCCCAGCGCCCATGCTTTGAGGATGTCTTGCCCCGTGCGGATGCCGCCGTCCAGCCAGACTTCGGTTTGGCTGCCCACGGCTTGAACGATGGCGGGCAGGGCGCGGATGCTGGATGGCGCGCCGTCGAGCTGCCTGCCGCCGTGGTTGGAGACGATGATGGCATCCGCGCCGTGCTGCACGGCTTTTTCGGCGTCTTCGGGGTCTAGGATGCCTTTGATGATGAGCTTGCCGCCCCATAGGTCTTTGATGTGGGCGATGTCGTCCCAGCTGAGTTTGGGATCAAATTGTTTGGCAACCCACGGCATGAGTTCGGATAGATTGGTTACGTCTTTGGCGTGTCCTGCGATGTTGCGGAAGGTGCGCCGTTGGGTGTTGAGCATTTTTAGCCCCCATTCTATTTTGGTGGCAAGGTTGATGAGGTTGGCGAGGGTGGGGCGCGGGGGGACGGTGAGTCCGTTTTTGATGTCGCGATGGCGTTGCCCGACGATTTGCAAGTCGGCGGTGAGTACGAGCGCGCTGCATTGGGCGGCTTTGGCGCGGCGGATTAAATCTGCCATAAATTCGCGGTCGCGCATCACATAAAGCTGAAACCAAAAGGGCGCGGTGGTGTTTTCGGCGACGTCTTCGATGGAGCAGATGGACATGGTGGATAGGGTGTAGGGGATGCCGAATTTTTCGCAGGCGCGGGCGGCGAGGATTTCGCCATCGGCATGGAACATGCCTGTTAGCCCTGTGGGGGCGATGGCAAGCGGCATTTTGACTGCTTGCCCGAGCATTTGGGTTTTCAGGCTGCGGTTTTCCATATTGACCAACACGCGCTGGCGAAACTGGATGGGAGCGAAGTCGGCGGCGTTGGCGTGGTAGGTGGTTTGCGTCCACGAGCCTGTGTCGGCGTAGTCGTAGAACATTTTGGGGAGCTTGTGGCGGGCGACGCAGCGGAGGTCTTCGATGGTGGTGATTTGGGCGAGGGGTGGGGTGAATAGCATGGGGTTTCCTTTTGGGGTTTTCAGGCCGCCTATTGATAGAGCGTCGGCGGCTTGCCGACATGGGCGGTTGGGTTGATGAGATGGCTGAATGGTTAGCGTTTATGGCGACGATCCGTCGCCGTTCCATTGTGGGCAGAAAAACAATAGGCAGCCTGAAACACAAAATCCGTTTCAGGCTGCCTTTGCGATTTATGTGTTGCGGTAGGCGAGTAATAAATTGCGGAACACGTTGGGGTCTTTGATAAAGGTCATTTCGCCCTCAGCGGGGAAGTGGTAATCCAACAGGCGCGATACCCAGAAGCGGATGCAGCCTGCGCGGTAGGCGGTGGGCAGGTAGTCTTGTTCGGCGGGGGTTAGGCGGCGGATGCTTTGGTAGCCGTTTAGGAAGGCTTGTTGCAGGGTGGGGTCTATGTGGTTGTCGGCGGTGCGCGCCCAGTCGTTGATGGCGATGGCGAGGTCGTAAACAAAGCTGCCGTGGCAGGCGTAGTAAAAATCGATGAAGCCTGCGACTTGGTCGCCGTTGAGCAATACGTTGTCTTTGAATAAATCGGCGTGGATGATGCCGCTGGGTAAATCGGTATCGGGGTGTTGGGCGAGATAGGCGATTTCGTCTTGCAATAATTGCGCGTCTTGGGGTTCTAGGTGGGGGATAAGCTGGGCTGCGCTGTCTGTCCACCATTGGGCGTGGCGCGGATTGGGCATGGTTTGGGGGAAAGTTGCGCCTGCTTGGTGCATTTTGGCGAGCATGATGCCTGTGTTGTGGCATTGGGCGGCGGTGGGATAGGCAACGTCGCTGCCGTTGAGCTTTTCTACGATGCAGGCGGGCTTGTTGGCAAGGGTAGCGGTGAGTGCGCCGTTGGTTTGGGCGATGGGGGCGGGGCAGGCAACGCCGTTGGCGCTCAGGTGTTGCGTGAGCTCCATAAAAAAGGGCACTTCGTGCGCTTTTAGGGTTTCAAACACGGTGAGCACATAGCTGCCACTGTCGGTGTGCAAAAAGTAGTTGCTGTTGGTTACGCCTTGGGCGATGCCTTGCAGGGATTGGAATTTGCCAAGCGGGTATTGGGTGAGCAGTTGGCGCATTTCATCGTCGGAAACGCTGGTGTAAACGGACATGGGCAGCCTGAAAATAGGGTGGTTGAAATGGGGGCTATGATAGCAAATTTAAGCGGCTTCGGCAGCTTGCGTCGCACAGCGGGGTGCGGGGCTAAAAGGGCTTGGGGCTGGGCGAAACGGCGTTTCAGGCTGCCTTTGGGATTGGATGAGGCAGCCTGAAATCTTGGCAAACTAGCCATGCTCTGTTTAATCAGCCATTTGGTGGCGAGCCGCTGCGCTATTTCAGATTTCAGGCTGCCTTATGATGTTTGCAAAGGTTTTATTCTTGCCAACATTTTCGTTCACATAAAACACATGGAACACGCCATCGTTTCACTTCGTTTCAGGCTGCCGCAAACTCTGTTTGGGGGCGATTGGGGTTTTGTGATACATTTGCCACCGTTTCAGCCAAGCAATTCAATTATTTAATCTAACCCAGTTCAACGGAAGCCCAAACCATGCCCACATCTGTTATCCGCCCCGACATTCTCGCCCAAACTGCCTACCACGTTGCCGATGCGCCCGCCGATTTCATCAAGCTGGATGCGATGGAAGTGCCGTATCAGTTCCCCGAAGCCCTGCGCGCCGAACTTGCCGTCGAGCTGGCTGCCGCGCCGATGAACCGCTATCCCAACATCGCCGCCAGCCCCTTGCCAGAATTATTGCGCCGCACGTTTTCCCTACCCGAAAACGCGCAAATTGTGCTGGGCAATGGTTCAGACGAAATCATCCAATTCATCACGCTGCTGGTTGCCCAAAGCAACGCCAGCGTGTTGGCGGTTGAACCCAGCTTTGTGATGTATCGCCGCAACGCCAAATTGTTTGGCTTGAACTACATTGGCGTGCCGCTCAACCCCGATTTCACGCTCAATTTAGAAGCCACGCTTCACGCCATCCAGCAGCACAAACCCGCGCTGATTTTCATCGCCTATCCCAACAACCCCACAGGCGTGCCGTTTAGCCGCGAAGCCGTGGAAGCCATTATCCAAGCCGCCACAGGCATTGTGGTGATTGACGAAGCCTACGGCGCATTTAGCCACGACAGCTTTGTCGCCCAAGCAGGGCAGCCTGAAAACCTCGTGGTGATGCGCACATTAAGCAAAATCGGCTTCGCAGGCTTGCGCGTGGGCTACGCCGTGGGCAGCCCCGCCGTGATGGGCGAGTTGGCAAAAATCATGCCACCATACAACATGAACCAGCTCAGCCTAGCCGCCGCCGCCTTCGCCCTGCGCCATGCCGACGTGTTCACGCAAAACATAGAAACGCTGAAAAACGAACGCGCCCGCGTCGCCAACGCGCTGGCGGAGTTGGAAGACGTAACCGTGTTCCCCAGCGAAGCCAATTTTGTAACCACCCGCCTGCCCAACGCGCCGCTGGCGTTTAACGCGCTGAAAGACAACAAAATTCTGGTGAAAAACCTGCACGGCGCGCATCCCCTGCTGCAAAACTGCCTGCGCCTTACCATCGGCACGCCCGAAGAAAACGACCAAGTGTTGCGTGTGTTGGAAAGCGTGATTGCCGAGCATATCCGCGCCAAACAAAGCGGCTTTTATGCCAACGCCGATGCCATCGCGCGGCTTAACGCGGGCATGATTAAAGGCGTGTTGCTGGCGGTGGCGCTGTTTTCACTGATGAGCATTTATCTTTGCGTGCATTATTTTAGCGATTTGGTGGTGGCGATTTAGGTTGGGTTTCAGGCTGCCTGAAAAGGAAATGACATTTAACGAGCAGATTTTATATCTGATTGTTTATAGGTATAAAAATGGCAAGCAAAATAATACCAAAAAAGAAATTTAGAGCAGACCCAAGACAAGCTGCTATGCGTAGGCAGCAAGAAGCGAAAATTTGGATAACGGATAAGCAGCCCGCCAATTTTTTAATACGGGTTGTCTATCTATTCGTTACATTTAACTTATTTTTTCTGACGCTATATTTCGTTATCGTAGGCATAAGCTCATCGGTATTTGGCTGGGTTGGTATAACAATAGGAACAACAATATTGATTATGTTGGCGGCTTTTATTGCATTGGGATTTTTTCCTACTCAATGGCTGCGAAATCCAAGTGAACGAATGAGATGGTGGTTCTGCTCCTGTTTTTTTATTTTTGATTTTGCCCTATCCTGCATTTTGAATAAACTTGGTTTGTGAAATCATTATTTTCAGGCTGCTTTTTACCAGCAAAAGGAAAACCATGCGCCAAGCCGCCCGACGATATGCCCTTGCCTTCCCTAAGTTGTTTTCAGGCTGCCTATTGCTGATGCTGCTGTTAGCAGAATTAGGCGTTTACACACCCAGTAAAGACAACGATGCCGCGCAATGGGTGGGGCTGATTTTCTGTTTCGGCACGGCGATTTATTGGCGCAACCGATTGCCGCGCTGGCAACTGCAACGACAAGGCTACACCGCCATGCAAATCCAGCACGCGCAACGGCTGTATGAAACCATTTTCCACCGCGTTAAAGCGCGTTATTGGCTGTTTGCTTTTGCTTTGTATTTATTGCTCCTGAGCGTTTTGCTGGGCTTAACAGAGCGTTATCAGCTAAACGCCACGCTGCTTGATTTTATTAGAGAGCAAAAAATCATGACCACCTATCTGGTTGCTATCGTATTCCGCTGCCTCGCCGCGTATTGCGCTTTATCTCCGCATAAGCGTAAACATAAAACCCATTCGCAAAAGGCAGCCTGAAAACGCATCAAAAGCCATTTCAGGCTGCCTATCCAAATACCCCATTCCAACCCAAACTCCAAAAAGACCCACCATGCGAACCGCCACCATCACCCGCAATACCAGCGAAACCCAAATCACCATCGCCCTCAACCTAGATGGCACAGGCAAAGCCCGCTTTGACACAGGCATCCCCTTTTTGGAGCACATGCTAGACCAAATCGCCCGCCACGGTTTAATAGACCTAGACATCGTGTGCCACGGCGATTTGCATATTGACGACCACCACAGCGTAGAAGACATCGGCATCACGCTCGGGCAAGCGCTCAAAGCCGCGCTGGGCGACAAAATCGGCATCCGCCGCTATGGGCATAGCTATGTGCCGCTGGATGAAGCGCTCAGCCGCGTGGTGCTAGATTTATCGGGGCGCGCGGGGCTGGAATACCACATAGACTTCACCCGCGCCACCATTGGCAAGTTTGACGTGGACTTGTTTAGCGAATTTTTCCACGGGCTGGTGAACCACGCCATGATAACGCTGCATATTGACAACCTGCGCGGCAAAAACGCCCACCACCAAGCCGAAACCGTGTTCAAAGCATTCGGGCGCGCGCTGCGCATGGCGGTGGAATACGATGAGCGCATGGCGGGCAAAATGCCATCTACCAAAGGGACGCTAACGGCGTAGTGTTTGCGGTGTAGATAGGTTTTCAGGCTGCCTTTGGGCGATACCAGAGGCAGCCTGAAATCTTAGGCACACCGTAGGTCGGGCATTGATGCCCGACCTACGGCAACAGTTTTTGCAATCATTTCTGGGCATATCAAACAAGATGCCCGCCTGCGCGGGCATGACGACAGTTGGATGGGCAGGCGTGTTTTGCACACAGTTTTCAGGCTGCCTCAATCATCAAAGGCAGCCTGAAAATTGATTCCGTAGGGTGTGTAGCTTTGCCACGCACCGTTTTAGTAAGGCTCAATAAAACGGTGTGTGGCAAGCCACACACCCTACTTGTTGAATGACGATTCAGGCAGCCTGAAACCTCATTTCAGGCTGCCTATTGTTGCGCGATTATTGACTAATATCGCGGTTAAACAAGGTGTACTCGTCTCGTTCAAACGCTTGGAAATCGCTTTCCATTTCGTGCCCAGGCCACGGGGTAAATGCGGAGAAGCCTGCTCCTGGCGTGCCGCCCCAGTTTGCCCATGTCATCATATAGGCAATCTTGCGTGCATCGGGGTCAGCTTTGATGCCTTTGAGCAAATCAGTGTAGAACGTGAGGTCTTTGTTGCCACTTGGCTGAATCATTTTGCTGCCTTCGCGCCCAAATTCGGTTAGTGCGGCAATTTTCCCTTTGCTTTTTGCCAGCTTGTTCATCATCGCCAAATCTTCAACCACTTCACCCACCCATTTGTCTTTGGCAAGGAAGCTGCTGTTTGTATCGTAGCCATCGTAACCCAATACATCTACGACATCATCACCCGGATAGAGCATCAGATAGCGGCTGCTGTCGCCGTTGAAGTTGGCATTGGGGGCAAACACGGTAAGTATTTGGTCGGCATTGCCCTTTTGTTTCACATATTCAACGATGTAGCGAAACAGTTGCTTGTAGGCATCAACACCGCCGCGTTCGTAGTACCACCATGCCCATGTACCATTGGCTTCATGCAGAGGGCGGAACAGGAACGGGATATGGCTGCCGTCTTTGCGGACGGCATACTGTTTTGTGTACACCACGGCATCCAGCCAGTTATTGAGTGTGCCGTTCAAATCGCCTCCCGGCAGCAGACGTTTCAAATCCACCGAAGAATAATCACTTGTACCGTTGGCACCTGGCATGGGGTTGTCCCAAAAACCTGACACAGAAACCACTGCACCTGCTTCATCGGCTTCAGCAATCAGTCCCCCCATGATTTTTCCGTTGTATTCGGCGTTTTTCTCTTTATCCAGCGGATATTCGTAGAAACCCAGTCCGATAAGGGCAGGGTATTTCCCCGTCATGGCGAACACATCTGATTCGAGGCCAGATTTGCCTTCTTGCGAAATAGAAACGTCTAAACCGTGCTCCTGCCCGAACAGCACGCCTTTGCCGTTTAAGCCGGCAAAGTAAGCCAATAATTCTTTGGCGGTGGTGAATTTGCCGTGTTTGAACGGGGCGTTGGGCGATGACGGCGTGGGCGTGTTG
>CAJPSG010000048.1 GCA_905373195.1 Kingella oralis | reverse complement strand
GCCTGATAGGGCTTCTAGGAGGATGAGATTTTGTTGGTGGAGGTGGGATAGGGTGAGCATTATTCAGACAAAATTCGGTGGACAATTTTATTCATAAAACAGTCATAATCATTGTAAATCAATCCATTGCCGATATTTAGCGTTTGTGCGGACGTGGTTATTTCCAAATTGCCTGCATCATTTAACGCTAAATATTGCTGTATGTAATCTGCTTTATTTTCAGGCTGCCTAATTTCGGGCAGCTTAATCACATACAGCAAAGTCTTGGCGGGTGTATGCACCCAAGTGGTGCAGTCATCGCGCGACAAAACCTGATATTTGTGCAAATGATGCCCGCCGATATTTTCCCATTTGGCAAATTCGCCCGTATTTTTGTAATACGGTAACTGCTCGGGAACAATGAAAATTTGGAAATACGGCACACGCGCGCTTTGGATATTTGCCGTTTCACCCAGCATATTTTCAAAATAGTTATTGGCGTTTTGTGCGTAATTCTGCATCACAAATTTAACCGCAATACCTGCAATCGGTTGATGATTGCGCAACACGGCAATATCTACATTTTTATCCATATAGCGACCGCCAATTACGGCTTCTTTTTCCGAACCAAAACCCAAGGATTGAATTTGGTAGTCATCGCCCAAACGCACAGCCAAATCAGCGGCGATGCTACCGTGTAGAATTTTGAGTTTTTCATTGCTGCGTGAATGTGTTTGCAAAAATCGGACAAACGCATTTTTCAGGCTGCCTAAAAATTGTTGGTTATTCATACATATTACTTTCAAAACAAACTGGGCTGCGCTGCTGGCACGGAAACCACAAACGCCTTAATCTGCTTACTAGACAAAGATTTGTATCCTCCCGACATATCTTTGCCCGTTAAACGCGCATATTGGAAAAATTCGGGCGAGGAGAGCGCGTTTTCCGCAATCTGCCAATCCACATCGGGCGATTTGCGCGTAATAAAAATCCCCGAATACACCAGCACATTTTCAGGCAGCCTGAAAAAACGCACACAGCCGTTTACCAACGTGCTGACCACGATTTTTTCCTGATGCGAAGTCTGCAAACCCTGACTGCGCCCGAATTCAAACCATTGGGCGTTTTTATCGCAGTCGCGCTTCAACAATTCTTCCCGATGATGCAGTAAATAGGCATAAGCCAACGGAAATTTTTGTTTTAGCGCATCTTCTTGATAGGCGACATAACGCCCGTTTTGGCAGAAATAAGGAAACAGCACCGCTTCCACATCGTCTGCCGCGCCCTGATAGCGCGAGCCTTTCACAATCGGGCGCAAAGCCGCGCTTTCTATCGCCATACCGTTAAATACGGATAATCCATTGTTTTGCTGTATGGGCTTTCCGATAAAGATTTTGTCGCGCAAAGTGGCAAAACCATATTGCACATGGAAAAAATCCTGCAAACGGGCTTGGTTCCTATGTTGCAGCTCGTCCAAAAAACGACTGTTTTCACGGTTGGAAAGCGTCCATTTTTTGCTGTCCAGTGCTGTAAAACCAATGCGGTTGATTTCTACAAAATTTTTAACAACCAGCTCTTTGTACACAAAATTTTTCTGTTTTTGGGAAAAATCAAAAATACTGATTGCCGTGTAGGTGGAAAAGCCTTCAAACACTTTGTGCGATTTGAGGTCGTACAGTGCAACCAAATGGCGTTGCTCTTGCAAAAACTGGCGGAATTTCTGGTAAGACGTGTTGCGTAAAAAGCTGTTTGGCGTAATAAAACCCAGCCTGCCTTGTTTGCTTAGCATAAAAAACGCCATTTCAAAAAAAGCCAAATACAAATCGGTTGTGCCGACTGTAAAACGGAATTCCTGCCGTAAACGCGCCCGTAATATATCGTCCAAACGATGCAGGCGGACATAGGGCGGGTTGCCCAAAATCCAATCAAAATAGTGCGGATATTGGCGGTAAAAATCCAAAGTATCCTGCCGATAAATCCGCCATTTGACTGCAATACCACCCAATTCTTGCTGCACCAAATCATTTAAACGGTTGATACACGCCGAATATGCTGCTTCGTCAATCTCTACGCCCACAACAAATTCGCCCAATTCATCGGCAATTTGTTGATTGGATTGCTTTTCTGCTTTTGCCGCAACTATATATCGCTGCACTATTTCACTCAAAAAAGCTCCATCGCCGCAAGACGGTTCAAGCGCGTAACAGCGTAGTATGGATTCTCCTTGATACTGGGCTGCGTCCAAAATCTCGCACACTATCCAGTCGGGCGTGGGGACTTGTCCCAATTCTTTAATTTTTATCATGTATTATTACCGTATGAATATTATGGGAAAACGGGTGTGGATTTTAGCAGAAAACCTGTTTCAGGCTGCCTTAGCTTATTCTTTGGCATAGCTGGTTTTGCCGACATAACGCGCTTCCAGCACGTTTTGTAAACATAGTGTTGTTTTCAATGTGTTGGATTAATCATGGTTTTATTTAATAGGCAGCCTGAAAACCTAATAATATAGATTCAACTCCACACGCGCCGCAGCGTTGCCCGAAACAGCTCGTCCAGCGGTTCACTTGGCATGGCAACAGGTGCTGAGGCTTGCAGCACGGTGGTTTCATCTGCCAAGTCTCGCGTAAAGCGTTTCAGGTTGCCTGAAAGGGTGTGGCGGTAGCTTTCGTCTCGTTCGGCTTTTAGCGCGACCAGTTCGCGGATTTCGTTTTGCACAGCGGCGGGCAGCCCGTCTGATAGCTCCGCAAGCGTCATGGGCGGTATGCCGCCGCGCTGCACCGCCCAGCGTGCCGCCAGCAGCGGGCGCAGAACGTAAAACCATTTTTTCAGGCGGATTTCGCTGTGCAAATCCATTGCCGACAGGGCGTTGCGGGCGATGCCGCGATAGTGGTGCAGCAAGGGCGCAGCTTGGGCGTATTGCGGGGCAAGCGCGGCGTGGGCGCGAGTAAATTCATCGTCCTGCGCGTAAACCATCGGCGAGCGCAGCCATTCCAGCAGCACGGCATTGCTTTTGCGCAGCAGGCGCAGGGCTTTGCGGATGTCCCAGCCGCCTACGTCAAACCATTGGTTTTCAATGTATTCAAAGGTGTCTTTGGGCTCGTCGATGCAGAGGTAGCTTTCAGGCTGCCTGATATAGACGGCGCGCACGTCGTAATCGCTGTCGGGCGAAGGGAAGCCCCATGCGCGGCTGCCGCTTTCTACGGCGAGCAGGAGATGTAAGGGTTCGCTGGTGGCGATTTGGTGGAGTTTGGTTTGGATGGATTGATACATTTTATGTTTCCTATTTTCAGGCTGCCTTTGGCAAATAAACATCAAACCGCGTGGATTTGCCCGCATACTGATACGCAGGCTTTTCGTCGCACAAAAACGCGCCCAAGCGCGGGCGTTTGACCACGATGCGCTTTTTGGCAACGGCGCGGGCAGCCTGAAACAGCGCGGCATCGTTGGCATTTTCAGGCTGCCCCATCAGCGCGTGAAAATACGCCATTTCTTTTTTAACGGCGGCGGATTTTTGCCGCTCGGGGTACATCGGGTCAAGGTAAACCACATCGGGCCTGCCCATTTGCGCGGCAAGCGCGGGCATCAGCGCGGCGGCGTTGCCTTGATGCAGCATGATGCGCGCGGCGATGGCGGCGATTTCGGGCGACTGCGCGGCGCGGTGCAAACCGTCTTGCAGCAGCGCGAACACGGCGGGATGCTGTTCAAACGTGTGCACGGCAAGGTTTAGGCTCGCCAACACAAAGCTGTCGCGCCCCAAGCCGCCTGTTGCGTCCCACACCACAGGGCGCGCGGTATGCTGCACGGCTTTGGCAATCAATTCGCCGCCGCCTTGGGTGCGCCGATATTGCGCCGCGCCGCTGGCAAAATCCACTTGCACCACGCCTTTTTCGCCTTGTTGGCACAGGCATAAACCGCGCTCGTCGTAGCGCAGGTAAACAGGGCTTTCAGGCTGCCTGATGGCAACAGCATGGGCAAGGTAATCGGGCAAGGGGAGGGCAGTAACGATGGATAGGGTCATAATGAAATAAGGGGAAAGGGTTTAGCTACGCTGAACGGCGTTTCAGGCTGCCTACTGGTATTCGGCATAACGGCGCGGGCGATTGCCATGCGACGGGGCGCAATTTTACACGCAAGATGCGCCCACCAGCGGGCAAAGTGCGTTTCAGGCTGTCTATTGTTTCAGGCTGCCTATTGGGTTGCAAAGGGTTGTCGCGCAGCAAGCCAACGTGTTCCAGATAAAATCAAGCCGCAACCCATTTTCAGGCTGCCTACTCTTGTATAATAGGCTGCCTGAAAACCATTCTCCACGTCCCATCATGCCCACGCTCCCCGCCTATCTAGCCAACATCCGCATCGTCCTCTCGCGCACCAGCCACCCCGCCAATATCGGCGCCGCTGCCCGCGCCATGAAAACCATGGGCTTAACCCGGCTCACCCTCGTTGCCCCCAACATCATGGCAACGCCGATGACCCCCGAGCCGCCCGCCTTTATCGCCGAGCAAGCTGCCGATTTCAGGCTGCCCGAAGAGAGTTTTGTGCTGTCATCCGGCGCAAGAGACGTGCTGGAACACGCCAAAATCGTTGCCACCCTGCCCGAAGCGTTAGCAGGCACAACGCTTAGCTGCGCCCTCACCAGCCGCCGCCGCGAGCTGACCACGCCGCTGCAAACCCCGCGCCAACTCGCACCCAGCCTACTCGCCGCTGCCCAAGCGGGGCAGCAAATCGCGCTGGTGTTTGGCAATGAAACCTATGGGCTCAGCATAGACGAAGTGCAACAATGCAACCGCCTGATGACCATTTCGGGCAACCCCGATTATTTCTCGCTCAACCTCGCGCAAGCCGTGCAAGTGGTGTGCTACGAGCTGTTTAGCCATGTCAACATGGACATGAGCCATTTAATCCCCAAGCGCAATCTCGCCACCGCCGAGCAAGTGGCAGGCATGGTGCAGCATTTGGAAGACACCATGAGCGAGCTGGATTTTTTCCGCCGCCGCAACCAAGAGCGCATGGTGCGCCGCCTGCATTCGCTGTTTAACCGCGCCGACACCACCACGGAAGACATTGATATTTTGCGTGGATTTTTAAATAGGGTGCAGCAGAAATTGCCGAAAGAATAACTTTCAGGCTGCCTAATAGATTGAGGCAGCCTGAAAATCGTATTTCTGTTTACCAAGCATCAACCCCGTTACCCAAGAAAGCCCAGCCATGAACCTAGAAGAATTTTTAGCCAACGAAAAAACCGCCGCCGAAGGCTATCGCTGCGGCTTTATCGCCATTGTGGGGCGGCCCAACGTGGGCAAATCCACGCTGATGAACCACCTCATCGGGCAAAAAATCAGCATCACCAGCAAAAAAGCCCAAACCACGCGCCACAAAGTAACCGGCATCTACACCGACGACACCGCGCAGTTTGTGTTCGTGGACACCCCCGGCTTTCAAACCTACCACCGCAACGCGCTCAACGAGCGGCTCAACAAAAACGTAACCGAAGCCGTGCGCGATGTGGACGTAATCGCCTTTGTGGTGGAAGCCATGCGCTTTTCCGATGCCGACCGCATTGTGTTGCAGCAGCTGCCGAAAAACACGCCCGTGGTGCTGGTGGTGAACCAAATCGACAAAGCCAAAGATGCCGCCGCGCTGGATGCGTTTATCGCCCAAGTGCGGCAAGAATTTGCTTTTGCCGATGACGAAGTGGTAAGCGCAAAGCATGGGCTACGCATCGCCAACCTGCTATCGAAGCTCAAACCCTATCTGCCCGAAAGCGTGCCGATGTATCCCGAAGACATGATTACCGATAAATCCAACCGTTTTTTGGCGGCGGAAATCGTGCGCGAAAAGCTGTTTCGCTATCTGGGCGAAGAGCTGCCTTACGCGATGAACGTGGAAGTGGAAAAGTTTGACGCGGGCGAGGGCATTTATCATATTTATGTTGCCGTGTTGGTGGATAAGGAAAACCAAAAGCCGATTGTGATTGGCAAGGGCGGCGAAAAGCTGAAAAAAATCTCCACCGAGGCGCGGCTGGATATGGAAAAGCTGTTTGATTGCAAAGTGTTTTTGAAAGTGTGGGTGAAAGTGAAATCGGGGTGGGCGGATGATGTGCGGTTTTTGAATGAGTTGGGGTTGTGAGCATTGCTCATTATTAAGGGCAGCCTGAAACTTTTGCGAACTCTGCAACCGATGGAGCGTCGGCGGCTCGCCGACATTCTGCTAACTCGTTCACTCCTATTGAATTGAAATACACCATTTGGCGATAAGCCGTTACCACACCATTTTGGTTTTCAGGCTGCCTTTTGGGTTTCAACAAGAATTTCAACTTGAACGCCACAGCATAAGGCAGCCTGAAAACAGATAAATCCCATTTTCAGGCTGCCTCAATCATACTGGCTCACAAATACACAATCTCCCCGCTGCGCCCCCTGCTTGCCTCGCTCGCCCACCACACAAAATCAGGCGTAATATCCGCCATATCCTTGCGCTCCGCCGCCGTTTCCCCAGGGTGCGTTTTAATGCGCTGCGGTGAATTGATAGACCCTGGCACCAGCACATTTGCCCGCAAATTCGGGAAGCGCTCCCACTCATCTGCCGCCACCTTGCACAAATAATTCAACGCCGCCTTGCTCGCGCCAAAGCCGCCCCAATAAGCCTGCGGCGTTTCGCCATGGCTTTCGCCCACAAAAATCACCGAAGCATCGGGCGATTCTTTCAGCAGCGGCAACACCGCCCGCGTTAAAGCCATCGGTGCCACCGTGTTGATGCGGTATTGGTTCACCCACTCCGCCACCGTTTGAAAATCCAACGGCGAGAGCGCGTAAAAATAACTTGCGCAATGAATCACCCCATCCAATTTGCCCTGCGTCGCCTCTGCCAACGTGCGCGCCAGTTGTTCAAATTCCAGCTCCTGCGCGCCCATCATATCAAAACAAATCGCAAACGGCTCCACATCGCCCGCCGCCAACACCTCGTCATACACCCTTTCCAATTTCTTTTGACTGCGCCCCAGCAACACCACCGTTGCCCCCGCCGCCGCGCAAGCCTTCGCCACTTCCGCGCCCAAGCCCTGCGATGCCCCCGTTACCAATATCACTTTATTTGCTAATGCGTTGTTTTCCAATGATTTTGTTGTCATTCCAATCTCCTTGTCTCTAAAAAATTCCAGCCGAAGCCAGCAGCAACGCGCGGCAGCCTGCGTAGCGAAGCGGAGTTGCGAAGCTAAAACCCAGCTCCAATTTAGCATAAAATTACGCTTTTTAACATAAACATCTATAATGCCCATCTGCTTTCAGGCTGCCTTTTGCCTATTTTTTGCCAGAGCAGGCGTTTCGCCGCCTA
>CAJPSG010000047.1 GCA_905373195.1 Kingella oralis | reverse complement strand
AGCCTGAAAACGCCATTTCCCGTTTTCAGGCTGCCTCATCGCTTACTGCCTACCCCCGATGATAATTCGGCGCTTCCTTCGTAATCTGCACATCATGCACGTGCGATTCTTGCATGCCCGCCGAAGTAATCTCCACAAACTCCGCTTTCGCGTGCATCTCGGCGATATTCGCGCAGCCCAAATAGCCCATGCTGGAACGCAAGCCGCCCATAATCTGATGAATAATATTGATAATCGGGCCTTTGTGTGGCACGCGCCCCTCAATGCCCTCGGGCACATATTTATCCGTATTTTCCGTTTTCTCTTGGAAATAGCGGTCGCTTGAACCTTGGCTCATCGCCCCCAGTGAACCCATGCCACGATACGATTTATACGCCCGCCCTTGGTACAGCTCGATTTCGCCCGGCGCTTCGTCTGTGCCCGCAAACATACCGCCCAGCATCACGCAATCCGCGCCCGCCGCCAACGCCTTGGCAATGTCGCCCGAAAAACGGATGCCGCCGTCGGCAATCACCGAAACGCCCGTGCCTTTCAAGGCTTCGGAAACATTATGCACCGCCGTTAATTGCGGCACACCCACGCCCGCCACAATGCGCGTGGTGCAAATAGAACCCGGCCCAATGCCCACTTTCACCGCATCTGCGCCCGCTGCCGCCAAATCTTTCGCCGCCGCTGCCGTGGCAATATTGCCACCGATGACTTGCACATCAGGAAACGTTTGTTTTACCCATTTCACGCGGTCAATCACGCCTTGGCTATGCCCATGCGCCGTGTCCACCACAATCACGTCCACGCCCGCTTCCACCAATGCGCGCACGCGCTCTTCGGTTTCGCCGCCCGTACCCACCGCCGCGCCCACGCGCAAGCGACCTTCCTCATCTTTGTTGGCATTGGGAAACTCGGTGGTTTTCACAATATCTTTTACCGTAATCAAGCCTTTAAGTTCGTCTTGTTCGTTCAACACTAACACGCGCTCAATTTTGTGCTCGTGCATCAATTCACGCGCCACATCGATGCTCGTGCCCACGGGCACAGTAATCAGCTGCTCGCGCGGGGTCATAATGGCACGCACGGGCAAATCGGTGCGCGTTTCAAAACGCAAATCGCGGTTGGTAACAATGCCAATTACCTTGCCATTTTCCACCACAGGCAAGCCCGACATTCGGCGTTTGCGCGCCGCGCGTTCGGCTAACAATTCGCCAATTAATTTATCAGGCGACACGGTAACAGGGTCTTTCACCACGCCGCTTTCGTGGCGTTTTACCTTGCGCACCGCCGCCGCTTGCTGCTCAACGGTCATGTTTTTGTGAATAATGCCGATGCCGCCCTCTTGCGCCATAGAAATCGCCAAACGCGCTTCGGTTACGGTGTCCATCGCGGCGGAGAGCAACGGCAAATTGAGCGTGATTTTTTTTGTGAGCGGAGTTTTCAGCGAGACATCGCGGGGGAGAATTTGAGAATGAGCGGGAACGAGCAGAACGTCGTCGAAGGTGTAGGCTTTTTCTATAACGCGCATTTTTTCAGACCTTTACGGTGGTTGAAATGCACGCGATTGTAGCATATTTGACGCGCTTTCAGGCAGCCTGAAAACGGTTTTTATGACAGGACACGAGAAACCCATTAGAATTTAGCCTGTTAACACTTAACTGTGCTTTGATAACTTAAACAAGGAAAAGATTATGAAAACGAAAATCGCTTTATCCGCTGTTGCCTTGGCAATTGCCGCCTCTTCTGCCCTCGCTGCCGATACCTCTATTTTCACATGGAAACAACGCAGTGGCGCAACCGCGTTTGCCGACACGCCCCCAGGCTTGATAATGGGGCGTGCCAGCACCATTAACGTGCGCACCCGCACCGTAACCCCACCGCCTGTGGTGAAAAAAGATGACCCCAATATGTCCACCGCAGATAAACAAGCTGCGTTGAACAAAGAAATTGAAGAAGAAAACCGCCGCAAAGAAGAAGCCAACAAAAAACAAATGGAAGAGGCGAAAAAAGAAAACTGCAAAGCGGCGCAAATGAATAAAGAAACCGTAACCAAAGCCAACGCGAAAAATAAAGATGCGTTGATTCCTAAATATGATGCCGATATTGCTAAATATTGCAACTAACCCAGCATAAAACACTTTTCAGGCTGCCTCATGCGAGATATTGAGGCAGCCTGAAATTTTATTACTATCTTGAAAAATCAAACGCTTAAAAACATATCTTAAACAAGATTAACATACAGTCTTGAATCTGGCTTCTAACTACACCATACTACATCCACGCAATCGCGTAAGGCAATGCTCTATCAATGATTCATCGGCATTGCCCTCAACAACTCATCAAGGAGACCGTCATGGCTAAAAATCTAAACGTGTTTGACAAAGAGTATGGTTTATTGATTAACGGCGAATGGACGAAGCCCGCTAACTTGCTCGCTTCCTACAACCCCGCCAATGGCGCAGAGCTGGCGAAATTTACCGATGCCAGCGATGCCGATGTGGATGCCGCTGTTGCCGCCGCGCAAGAAGCGTTCAAAACTTGGAAAAAAACCACCACCACCGAGCGCGCCGCTATTTTGAACAAAATCGCCGACGTGATTGACGAGAACGCCGAATTGTTCGCGCTGCAAGAAACGCTGGACAACGGCAAACCCATCCGCGAAACCCGCGCCGCCGATATTCCGCTGGCTTCCGACCATTTCCGCTATTTTGCCAGCGTGATTCGCGGCGAAGAAGGCACCGCCAACCAGTTGGACGATGAAGATTTGTCTATTGTGTTGCGCGAGCCGATTGGCGTGGTGGGGCAAATTATTCCGTGGAATTTCCCGTTTTTGATGGCGGCTTGGAAAATTGCGCCTGCGCTGGCAGCGGGCTGCACCATTGTGATTCACCCATCTAGCAGCACGTCTTTGAGCTTGTTGTCATTCGCGCAAAAAATCAATCATTTGTTGCCCAAAGGGGTGTTGAACGTGATTACGGGCAAGGGCAGCAAATCAGGCGAATATATGCTGCACCATAAAGGCTTTAATAAACTGGCGTTTACAGGCTCAACCGAAGTGGGTCGTCGCGTGGGCATTGCGGCGGCGGAATTGTTGATTCCTTCTACTTTGGAATTGGGCGGCAAATCGGCAAACATTTTCTTTGACGATATGCCGTTTGATAAGGCTTTGGAAGGGGCGCAAAAAGGTATTTTGTTCAACCAAGGGCAGGTGTGCTGCGCGGGTTCGCGGATTTTTGTGCAAGAGGGGATTTACGATAAATTCGTGGCTGCGTTGGCAGAGGAATTTAAAAAAGTGAAACTGGGCTTGCCTTGGGAAGACGACACGCAAATGGGTTCGCAAGTGAACGCGGGGCAGCTGGAAACGATTTTGAAATATGTGAAAATTGGTGAGCAAGAGGGCTGCCGCATCATCACGGGCGGTAAAAAAGTGGCGGGCGATTTGGCTGGCGGGGAATTTGTTGAGCCAACGTTGATTGAGGTGAAAGACAATGCTGCGCGTGTGGCGCAAGAGGAAATCTTTGGCCCTGTGGCAACGGTCATCAAGTTCAAAACCGAAGAAGAAGTGGTTGCCATGGCAAACGACAGCGAATACGGCTTGGGCGGCGCGGTGTGGACGCGCGACATCAACCGTGCGTTGCGCGTGTCGCGTGCGCTGGAAACAGGGCGCGTGTGGGTGAACTGCTATAACCGCTTGCCTGCCGGCGCGCCGTTTGGCGGCTACAAAACATCGGGCATCGGGCGCGAAACGCATAAAATGATGCTGGCGGCTTACACGCAAGTGAAAAATATTTACATCAGCACGCGCGAGGAACGCGAGGGGTTGTACTAATCCTGCGGTGGTGTGAGTAAATAAGATGAGGCAGCCTGAAAATGGGTTTCAGGCTGCCTTATTGTTTGGGATGGGGGTAAACATGAATAGCGGAATAAAGCGAGAAATGCCAAAGCAATCGGCGGGTGGTGTGTGCCGCAGGCACGCGGGCTTGGGTTGGAGGCTTGCAAACTGCGTGCGTGGCAGAGCCACACACCTTACTTGCGCTGCTGTGATTTTGTCTTGCGATAAAAGGCAGCCTGAAAACAGAAATATAGTTTCAGGCTGCCTTGAATCGTTGAAATAGGGCAGGGCGGCATTTCTTGCTTTTCAGGCTGCCTAAACGCGGGCGCGATATAAGGCAGCCTGAAAATGGTAAACCGCGCGCCCTACGGCTTGCTTGCAAGCCGTGCTCTTGCATCCAAGAAGCGGATGAAATGGCTGGGCTTGGGCAAAAGTTTCAGGCTGCCTCTGCCTACGCCATCCCCGCAAACACCTCCGCCGCCATCGCAATCGTTTCGTCCACCAATTCCGCCGTGTGCGCGGCAGACATAAAGCTGGCTTCATACGCCGATGGGCCGAGTGCCACGCCGCGTTCCAGCAGCCCGTGGAAAAAGGTTTTAAACGCGGCAATGTTGGAAGCCGCCATGTCGCTGTAATTTTGCGGCGCGTGGTCGGCAAAATAGAAGCCAAACATCCCGCCGATGCTGTCGGCGGTGAATGTGATGCCTGCTTGTTTTGCCGCTTGGTTGATGCCGTTTACCAGCTGCTCGGTGCGCGCGGTTAAGTGTTCATAAAAGCCTGCACGTTGGATGATTTCCAGCGTTTTTAAGCCTGCCGCCACGGCAACGGGGTTGCCCGACAGCGTGCCCGCTTGATACACCGCGCCTAAGGGCGAAATGCAGTCCATAATTTCTTTTTTGCCGCCAAACGCTGCCAGTGGCATCCCGCCGCCGATGACTTTGCCCATGGTGGTTAAATCGGGCGTGATGCCGTGCACCGACTGCGCGCCGCCCAATGCCACGCGAAAGCCTGTCATTACTTCATCGTAAATCAACACACTGCCGTGTTGCGCGGTAATTTGGCGCAGCGTGTGCACAAATTCTGGGCTCGGTTTTACCAAGTTCATGTTGCCCGCAATCGGCTCCAAAATCACACAGGCGATTTGCTCGCCAAACTGCTCAAAACAGGTTTTCAGGCTGCCTACGTCGTTATATGGCAAGACGATGGTGTGCTGCGTGAAATCGGCGGGCACGCCTGCCGAGCTGGGGTTAGCAAAGGTGAGCAGGCCGCTGCCTGCTTTGACCAGCAGGCTGTCGGAATGCCCGTGGTAGCAGCCTTCAAATTTCACGATTTTGTCGCGCCCCGTGTAGCCACGCGCCAAGCGAATGGCAGACATCGTTGCCTCCGTACCCGACGACACCAAGCGCAAACGCTCCACGCTGGGCACAATTTTGGCGATTTCTTCGGCGATGATGATTTCCGCTTCGGTGGGCGCGCCAAACGACAGCCCATCCAACGCCGCCTCGCGCACCGCTTCAATCACCTCGGGGTGGGCGTGTCCCACAATCGCCGGCCCCCATGAGCCAACGTAATCAATATAACGCTGCCCGTTTTCATCCCACACAAACGCCCCCTGCGCCTTGCGGATAAAACGCGGCACGCCCCCCACGCTGCCAAACGCCCGCACAGGCGAATTTACGCCACCAGGGATGATGTTTTTCGCCCGTTCAAAAAGCTGTTCATTGCGGTTTGCCATGATGATTTTCCTGTTGATTGAGTAAAAATGAAATTTTAGCATTTAAGGCAGCCTGAAAATACCGCCCAAGCCATTTTCAGGCTGCCTATTGAGCGGGAAACAAGCAAACGCAAGCCAACTACCACGCCTGCAATAGGCAGCCTGAAAACCGTGTGAAGCCACAAACGACGGCGCAGCAAAGGCGTGCTAATCCGTTGCCAACTATTAAATGCGCCCTGCACATAGTTTTCAGGCTGCCTTATTATGGCGGGCAACAAAGGCAGCCTGAAAATCAGCAAAACACTGCAGCCCAGCCCATCTTCGCTGTGCAAGCAACGTCCGCAAATCCGCTATAATTTCCCTCCTTTTTTCATCCCCAGTACCCCATGAACCCCAGCAAAAAACACAACCCCAAACACAGCAACCAAGTCCGCATCATTGGCGGCGACCTACGCGGCAGAAAAATCCCCTTTATCAGCGCAGACGGGCTGCGTCCCACCCCCGACAGCGTGCGCGAACGCCTGTTCAACTGGCTCGGGCAAGACCTCACCGCACAACACACCCTAGACCTCTTTGCAGGCAGCGGCGTACTCAGCTTTGAAGCCATCTCCCGCCACGCCCAAAGCGCCACCCTCTGCGACACCCACCCCAAAACCATCCGCCAGCTCCACGCCATCGCCCAACAGCTCAACATCGCCAACCAAATCCACATCCACCAACAAAACGCCATTGCCTACCTACACGCCACGCACCAGCAATACCACACCATCTTCCTAGACCCACCCTACGCATGGCACGACTGGGCAAATCTATTTCCCGCCCTCCAATCCCACCTTCAACCACATGCCTACATCTACCTAGAAGCCAGCCAAATTCCCCCACTTCCCGAGTGGCTACCCATACACCGCCAAGGCAAAGCAGGGCAAAGCCAATTCCTCCTGCTTCAATACACCCAACCTACTGATTAAAATAGATATAATAACCATTATCAAACTGTAAAAACCACCGCAAAAGGCAGCCTGAAAACAAAAAATTCGCTATAATCTCGCCCATTTCAAAACACACACAAAGAGATTAAAAATGTCCCTATTCATCACCGATGAATGCATCAACTGCGATGTATGCGAACCCGAATGCCCCAACAATGCCATCTCACAAGGCGAAGAAATCTACGAAATCAACCCTAACCTCTGCACCCAATGCGTTGGACACTACGATGAACCCCAATGCCAGCAAGTTTGCCCCGTAGATTGCATCCTAATCGACGAAGAACACCCCGAAACCCACGAGCAACTACTCGCCAAATACTACAAAATCGTACAAGAAAAATAAACGCAAAAACAAAAACATCCAATAAAATAATCAGCAATCGCTTGACCAAAATTTAAAAACTAACGTATAGTTGCAATCCTTTTGGTGGGATTCCCGAGCGGTCAAAGGGAGCAGACTGTAAATCTGCCACGAAAGTTTCGAAGGTTCGAATCCTTCTCCCACCACCATAAAATTCTTGCTGTATTTGGAGTTGAAAGAATAAGCGGGTGTAGCTCAATGGTAGAGCAGAAGCCTTCCAAGCTTACGGTGAGGGTTCGATTCCCTTTACCCGCTCCAAATTAAAGCCCATGTAGCTCAGGGGTAGAGCACTCCCTTGGTAAGGGAGAGGCCGGCAGTTCAAATCTGCCCATGGGCACCATCTAAAATATTTCCAAATCCAATTTATTAACAAACTAACTGAATAGGAATTTGCCATGGCAAAGGAAAAATTTGAACGTAGCAAACCGCACGTAAACGTTGGTACCATCGGTCACG
>CAJPSG010000046.1 GCA_905373195.1 Kingella oralis | reverse complement strand
CCCGAAATGCCCTGCGTTGTGCGGCTCGTATTGCGCTTGCTGCATGGAGCGCAGCAGCATGGTTTGCAGCAGTTCACGGTCGTCGCGCTCGGCGATTTGGTCGGCGAGCGCGGCGTAATCTTTGGGCGTGGGATTGTCGCCGCCACCCAGTTTCAAGCCGAGCAAGCCCAGTTGTTCGCGCAGCGCGGCTAATTTTTCGGGCGTGGGCCCTGCGTGGTTGCGATACAGCGCGGGGTGTTTGTTTTTTAACAGAAAATCGGCGGAACACACGTTGGCGGCGAGCATACATTCTTCAATCAATTTATGCGCGTCGTTGCGCACCACGGGGATGATGCGGTCAATTTTGCCGTTGTCGTTGAACAGCATTTGCGTTTCGCTGGTTTCAAATTCCATTGCGCCGCGGGCGTGGCGTTTTTTCTGCAAGATTTTGAATAATTTGTGTAACGTGGCAAGTTGTTCACTATATTGATTTTGCGTTTTTTGGCTAATCCATTCCCACACTTGGGTGTAAGTGAGCCTGCCGTGCGATTTCATCACGGCGGGGTAAAAGCGATACGATTTAATGTTGCCGGCAAACGTGATGTCCATATCGCACACCATGCACAGCCGCTCCACATCGGGGTTGAGCGAGCAGATGCCGTTGGATAGATTTTCAGGCAGCATCGGTATCACGCGGCGCGTGAAATACACGCTGGTGGCGCGTTCTTGCGCGTCTTGGTCGATGGCATCGTCGGGCTTCACATAATGGCTCACATCGGCGATGGCAACGACAAGGCGATAGTTGCGCCCAATTTTTTCGGCGTACACCGCATCGTCAAAATCGCGCGAGGTTTCGCCATCTATGGTTACCAGCGGTAAATCGCGCAAATCAACGCGGTTTTTGCGATCGCTCGGGCGCACTTTGGCGGGGATTTTGGCGGCGGCTTTCAGGCAGCCTGCGCTAAATTCGTGTGGCAATTTGTGTTTGCGCAGCGCGATTTCAATTTCCATGCCGCTATCGGCGTAATCGCCCAGCACTTCGGTGATGCGGGCAACGGCGGGGCGGTGGTTTTCGGGATAGGCGGTGATTTCCGCCACCACCACTTGCCCTTCGCCAGGGGCAAATTGCGCCACGCTGTCGGGCTCCAAAATCACATTTTGCGTGAGGCGTTTGTCTTCGGGGTCTAGCACGGCGATGCCGCGTTCCAAGTAAAACCGCCCCACGATAGACGTTTGGGCGCGTTCGATGATGTCTAAAATTTGCCCTTCGCGTCGTCCGCGGCGGTCTAGCCCCAGCGGGCGCACGGTTACAATGTCGCCGTTCATCACGCCGCGCGTTTGCCGCTCATACAACACCAAATCGCCTTCGCCTGTGGGGATAAGCGGCACGGCAAAGCCAAAGCCGTCTTTATGCATCTCTACGCGGCATTTGACGATGGCGAGTTTTTCGGCGGCGCAAACGAGATTGCGGCGGTTGATGAGAATTTGCCCATCGCGTGCCATCGCTTTGAGGCGGCGTTCAAAAAATTCGTATTCGCTATTGCTAATGGATAACTGCTTGGCAAGGCTGGGGATTTTTTGCGGCACGCCTGCGGTTTCTAGCAATTGGATAATCCATTCGCGGCTGGGCAGCGGATGGGGGTATTTTTGTTGCTCACGCGCCAGATAGGGGTCTTGGGTGCGCAGGCTGTTTTTTTTGCCTTTTGTCATTTTGTCTGTCATTTTGTTTTTTGTTTTACTCATTTAGGTGTAAATCCTTGTTGTGATTATGGGTTTTTATAAAAATGTGTACTTTAACGGAAAACGGGGCGCGGGGGAAGTTTCAGGCTGCGTGAAGGGGAGATTTGGCGGGCGGTGTGTGGTTTTTGTGAGAGAGTGGCGAAGCGAAAATGGGGAAGATGGTTTTCAGGCTGCCTTTGGCTGTGTTGTGCGTTATGCGTGTAAACAAATAAACGATGTAAACAAGTTTTCAGGCTGCCTTGATGGGATAAGGCAGCCTGAAAAGTCTGTTTAGAACGTGGCGCATACGATGATGCCGCCCATGCCTGCTTGGGGCGATAGGTGGAAAATTTGCCAGTTTTCGCCGCTGTGGATGTAATACGACAGGGTGGGAAATTCGGCGGCGATGCGCGGCGGCAGCGAGGCGAGGTCGTATTCGTATAAATCAAACAGGATGTTGTGCGGATAAAAGCCATTGAGCGAAAAATCCACCACGCTGGTGAACTCGCAGTCTTCGTGTTCATCAAAGCTCAAAATCAGTTTGTCTTCGTGGGGGATGTGGCGAATGGCGGTGAGGCGGGCGTTGGCGTAGCGTTGGGTGGCGGTCATGGCGTATAAATAGGCGCGAATAAAAAGGCTGCATTGTAGCTTGAAATTTTTGCGCGTGGCAGGGTTTCGCCCTACAATCGGCGCGTTTTTTGTTTTGAAAATAGGCTGAAATGGCTAAAAAAATACTGGTTTTGTCGCCATCTTGGATTGGTGATTGCGTGATGACGCAGCCGATGTTGCGCCGCTTGCGCGAATTGCATCCCGATTGCACGATTGATGTGTTTGCGCCCAAGTGGTCGCAGGCGGTGTATCGGCGCATGGATGAGGTGAACGAGATTTTGGATAATCCGTTTGGGCATGGCGCGTTACAACTGCGCGAGCGTTGGCGCGTGGGGCGGATGCTGGGCAAGCGCGGTTACGACCAAGTCATCGCCACCGCAGGCAGCCTGAAAATGGGTTTTTTGGCGTTTGCCACGGGCATCAAGCAGCGCACGGGCTATGTGGGCGAGCAGCGTTATGGGCTGCTGAACGATATCCGCAAGCTGGATAAGGCGGCGTTGCCGCTGATGGTGGATAGATACACCGCGCTGGCGCACGAATCGCAGGCGGCGTTTGATGGGCATTCTTCGCAGCCCAGTTTTACCATTAGCGCGGCAAGCCAAGCGGCGGCGTTGGCGGCGCATGGGCTGGATTTGGATAAGCCTGTGATTGCGTTTTGCCACGGCGCGGAATACGGCGTGGCAAAGCGTTGGCTGCCGCGCCATTTTGCCGCCACGGCGCAGTATTACGCGCAACGCGGTTATCAAATTTGGCTGTTTGGTTCGCACAAAGATTTTGCTTTGGGCGAGGAGATTAACCAGCTTTCAGGCTGCCTCTGCACCAATTTATGCGGCAAAACCAGCCTAGACGAAGCGATTGATTTGCTCGCCTGCGCCGACACGGTGTTTTGCAACGACAGCGGCTTGATGCACCTTGCGGCGGCGGTGGGCTGCAAGCTGGTGGCGATTTACGGCTCATCCAGCCCCGAGCATACGCCGCCGTTGAGCGACAAGGCGAAGATTGCTACGCTCAATTTGGATTGCAGCCCGTGTTTTAAACGCGAATGCCCGCTGGGGCATTTTGACTGCATGACTAAATTGACACCTGATAAGATAATTGCGATTGCGGAGGAGGGGTAGTTTCAGGCTGCCTTTGATAATGGATTGGCAGTCTTAAAACGATTCCACGTTTTCAGGCTGCCTTATTTTGTTAGAACTCTATTTGATAGGTAAAAAATGACTGCGATGGATATTGGCTGGGTTACAGCTTATGACTTAGACTGGTTTGGAAAATGCGGGCAGCATATAGCGCATTTCGCAACAGGCGGCACGGATACGATGCCAGATTTTTTCATGAAAAATAAAGAGTTATGGGAAAAGGTGAGTGATTTTTGCGATAACTTGCCAACGCAGGAGCGGGAAATTGTGATTTGTGATGAAAATCTGCCTCATTTTGAAAATGACAACGAAAGAGAATGGTATCTATCCTCTTTTGTAGAAATGGCAAAGAAAGGGTTTTATAGCCATGATATTGATTTTAAAAGTTTGCAGTACAAATTAATTGCCTATCCGATTATTGATGTAAAACTGCCGCAAGCAATTTATGATTTATTGCCACAAGTAGATTTAGAAAAAATGGCGTTTCCTAATTAAAAAGGCAGCCTGAAATAGCAATTTCTGCGTTTCAGGCTGCCTATTTTGGCTTGACACACCAAGCCCAATCGCCGACAATCCGCCCCACATTTTGAGTTGGGTTTGAGAATCCATGCCAACCTGCCGCAAGGTAAGGTGGATGCGCCAAAGCAGTAAGGCGCGATGGTCGGCAACGGCAATCTCCACAACCCGCACTGCAAAGTGTGGGCTTTTTTTATGCCCGTTTTACAACCCACGGGGTGATTTATTCCAACTTGCAGCCCCATCTTTCTAATTGCTAAACAAGGAATCTAAAATGAAATTTTCTATTCTTAATCATCAATTTGCCACCGCAACCGTTCCCGCTTCTGCCACAGTGAAAATTTATCTGCACAACAATGGCGAGCAAGCGCACGACGTGCTGTTTTACGATGCCGATTTGGCGCAATGGCGCGTTTGCAGCAGCCATCATGCCACCTTAACCGCGCCCGATAACTGCCCGTATCCGCAGCCTTTGCCTGCGCGTTTGCGCGAATTGGGCGTTGTTCACCAAGCCGAAACCGTGGCAGCGCAGCTTTGCGAACAGACGCGGACATTTGCCCAAAATCGGCGCGATGCGTTTTGCAGATTAAAGGGATAATGCAGCAAAAAGCAGCCTGAAAGTGCTTTTTCAGGCTGCCTATTTGAATTGGGGGCGATTAGCGAACGCCCATTAATTCTAATCTTCGTAGATTCAGTGTGATAGCTGATTTGGCAACACTAACTAGATCTGATGCATCAGGATGCGCCAGTGCTTTTTGATACCATGCTTTGGCTTGCTGGTAATTTTGCGCCACGCCTTTACCGTGATAGTACATACTACCTAGGCTAAATTGGGCATCGAAATTGCCCTGATTAGCGGCTTTTTGATACCACACGAAGGCTTGCTGGTAATTGTTCGCCACACCTTTACCGTGATAGTACATATCGCCCAACTCATATTGTGCCTTGGCATACCCTTGGTTGGCGGCTTTCTGATACCACGCAAAAGCCTGCCGATAGTCCTTCGCCACACCTTTACCTTCGGCGTACATCACGCCTAAATTGTATTGCGCCTTGACGTGCCCTTGATTAGCGGCTTTCTGATACCAAGCAAAGGCTTGCCGATAGTCCTGTTCTACACCGTTACCTTCGGCGTACATCACGCCTAAATTGTATTGTGCCTTGGCATGCCCTTGGTTAGCGGCTTTTTGATACCAAGCAAAGGCTTGCTGATATTTTTGCGCCACTACGTCATACATCATGCCTAAATTATATTGCACGTCAGCATAGCCCTTTTCGGCAAGCGGCTCCCATAAGAATAAGGCTCGGTTGTAATTTTTAGCATTATAAGCCGCCAAGCCTTGCTGAAATTGCGCCTCGTCATCTGCCCAAGCAGGCGCAGCGGTTGCCAACAGCAATGCCGCCAATGCTGCACTTAACGGTTTGGAAGATAATTTTCGGGGGGGGGAATATCATTTTAATTGCCTCGCTATAAAAAATCAGGCGGCATATCGCCACCTTCGGTTAAAAAAACGCGCCTGCTGTTTAGCATTAGCGCGACAAATTCTAGCAATTTCCTTGCCGTTTTGCACCAAAAAGGCAGCCTGAAAAACGTTAATTTGGCTTTTCAGGCTGCCTTTTTATATGGCGCGATGCCTTTTCCAGCATCAGCCTAATTCAATCAAGGCAGCCTGAAAACGCTGTTTTCTCGTTTTCAGGCTGCCTAATCTTTCTCAATCAATCTACTGCTGCGGCTGAACCAGCTTAATCAACCCGTCCCCCAAATACCCACCTTGTTCAAAGCCCGGTAACACAAAGAAATAGCCACCGCCAAATGGCTTGATATACTCTTCCAGCGGTTCGCCGTTGAGCAAGCCTTGCACGAAGATAAAGCCGTCTGCCAAGTTGGCTTGATACATGGTCAAAATTAAGCCTACGTCTAGCTGTTTGGCGGTGGATAAGCCGAGCGAGTAGTTATACGGGCGGCGGTAAAGTTGGTGTTTTTTCAAAAACTCGGGGTCGTGCGGGTTGGCAAGGCGCATATGACTGTCTTTGGGAATGCGTTTGCCGTCTGGGTCGCTGGCGTAGTCGGGCGCGTCGTGCTCGTGTTTTTTGCCCAGCGGGGCGGCGGTGTATTTGGCGCGCCCGAAGATGTCTTGCTGTTCTTGCAGGGGGGTTCTGTCCCAAAATTCTACCATTTGGCGGATGATGCGTATGGCTTGGTAGGTGCCGTTTTTTGCCCATGCGGGTTCGTCTTGGCTGTTTTCGGTGATGCCTGTCCACAGCATGGTGTCGGCGACTTTGGGATCGCGGATATTGGGGTTGCCTGTGCCGTCGCGAAAGCCAAATAGGTTGCGGGCGGCGGCATCGGGGGCTTCGGTTTTGGGTGCCCAGCCGTCGATTGACCAGCGGATTGTGGCGACGTGGCTGGTGTTTTTGATGATGTCGCGCAGGGCGTTTTGGCAGGTTTCGGGGCTGAATGCGCTGATTTGTAGGCTGATGTCGCCGTCGCACCAGTCGGCAACGAGTTTGTCGTTGGGGAAGTCGGTCATTTCTTGCAGGCGCAGGGGTTTGTGTTGGGCGAGCCCGAAGCGTGCGTCAAATAGGCTGTTGCCTACGCCTACGGTAATGGTGAGCCCGTCGGGGGGGATTTGTTTGCCTAAGATGCCGCTGCTGGGGGGCGGGAGTTTGTCGTCTATGTCGGCGATTTCGCCGCCTTGGGTGAGAAATTCTATGCGGGCGGTGAGGGTGCGGAAGAAGTTTTCTAGCTCTTTGGGGGTTTTGGCGAGTACGTCAAAGGCGCAGAGTGTGCCGAAGGGTTGTTCTTTGTCGGGGGTGATGATGCCTGCTTGGTGTGCGCCGTGGCAGGGTATGCTGACGTTGGAATGTCCGCTGCCGCCGCAAGCGTCGTTGTTGGCTGCGGGGGCGGGATTTGATGCGCTGTTGTTTGCGCTGCTGGGGTTGGCGGTTTGCTGTTGGCAGGCGACTAGACTGCTGGCGGCAAGGGTTGCGCCTACTGCGGCGGCGGTTTTAAACAGGGCGCGTTTGCTGGGGGATTGGAGTTGTTCGCTCATGGTGGGATTTCCTTTATTGCTTTTGGGGTTGGCTTTGGTAGAAGCTCGTTTGGTGGTTTCAGGCTGCCTGATGTGTTGCGATTGCGACATTTGGGCGCGGGCGCGACAGGATAGGCAGCCTGAAAACGGTATTCGCGTGATTACGGCTTGCTGGCAAGCCGTGCGCTGGCAAAATAAACGTGAAAAGGCAGCCTGAAAAGCGATTGCAGGGCTTTTCAGGCTGCCTTTGCTGGCTTATTTCAAGCCCAAGGTGCCGCGCAGTTGCGCTAAATCTTCTGCCAGTGCGTTGATGGGCACTTGCAGCGCGTTGCGGTCTTCTTTGGTGAGTTTTTCGTAGTCGGCG